>JANLXV010000385.1:0-4760 GCA_031365305.1 Chitinophagaceae bacterium | reverse complement strand
TTGAATAAATTAATTCAATGTCGTTATCAATTACATGCAGTTGCCACTGATTTTTTATGCATCCTCTTATTAAATAATCAATAAGGCAAGTGGCAGATTTTCCCGCGCCAAATAAGACAATCATCTTCATCATTGCCAAATAAACAAAGAAAATTACGGCTTCTAAAAATTATTTATGAGAGATTAGGAAAGCGTATTTTATTGTTTATCCACAAACGCTTAAAAGATGTGCAAAATACACTGTTAAGCTTTGATTTGTACGGGAAAACAAGCTGTAATAAAGTATATTGCGACCTCTAAATTAAGATATGGATACAATAGAAAATTTACCGGAGGAAACCGTGCCTGAAAGAGGTAGAATTATTCCTATAAATATTGAAGAACAAATGAAATCCGCTTACATTGATTACTCCATGAGCGTGATTGTGGGCAGGGCTTTGCCTGATGTGAGAGATGGCCTGAAGCCTGTGCATAGAAGGATATTATATGGCATGAATGAAATGGGTGTAACCTTTGGAAAGCCTCATAAAAAATCTGCCCGTATAGTGGGTGATGTCATGGGTAAATATCATCCGCATGGTGATGCAGCCATTTACGATACAATGGTGCGTATGGCCCAGGAGTGGAGCATGCGGTATCAATTAATAGATGGCCAGGGTAATTTTGGAAGCCAGGATGGCGACAGCCCCGCAGCGATGCGTTACACGGAAGTTCGCCTGCAGCGGATTGCAGAAAGTATGTTGATGGATATTGATAAGGATACCATAGACTTTCAGTTAAACTATGATGATACTACCAAAGAGCCTTCCGTTCTGCCTACACGTATTCCACAACTTCTCGTTAATGGTTCAAGTGGTATTGCCGTTGGTATGGCTACAAACATGCTGCCTCATAATCTGTCAGAAGTAGTAGATGGCTGCCTTGCCTATATCAACAACAATGATATTTCTATAGAAGAATTGATAACACATGTGAAAGGGCCAGACTTTCCGACAGGCGGAATAATTTTTGGTTATGAAGGCGTAAAGGCCGGCCTACTCACAGGTAGGGGAAGGGTAGTGGTAAGAGGAAAAGTTAATGTAGAAACCAGCAAAACAGGCAGGGAGAAAATCATCATTACGGAAGTGCCTTACCAGGTAAACCGTGATGCGCTTACAGAAAAAATCGGTCATCTGATCAGTGATAAAGTGATAGAAGGCGTTTCAGATGTTAACAATGAAAGTAATAATAAAGAAGGCACAAGAATAGTTATTGAGCTTAAGAAAGATGCGATGGCACAAGTGGTAATTAACCATTTGTATAAGCATACTGAGTTGCAAACATCTTTCGGCACTAACAATGTAGCGCTGTTACATGGCCGTCCTAAAATTTTTAATGTCAAAGAATTAATTGCTGAATTTATTGCGTTCAGGCATGAAGTGGTTGTGCGCCGTACAAAATTTGAATTAAGAAAAGCAGAAGAAAGAGCACACATACTTGAAGGTTACATTATTGCCTTAGATAATTTAGACGCTGTTATCCGGCTTATCAGGAATTCATCAACGCCGGATATTGCAAAAGATGGTTTGATTGGCAATTTCGGCATGAGTGAAATACAGGCGAAGGCTGTGCTTGAATTAAGACTGCAACGCCTTACGGGGATGGAAATAGATAAGATAAGAGCAGAACATGCGGAAGTGATGGAACTTATAGCAAAACTTAAAAATATTCTGGCAAATGAAGGCCTGCGTTTCCAGATTATTCGTGAAGAACTGGAAGAAGTAAAACAGAAATTTGGCGATAAAAGAAAAACTGAAATTACTTATCGCAATGATGAGATAAGTATTGAAGATCTTATAGAAGAAGAGAATGTTGTGGTAACCATTTCACACCTTGGTTATATTAAGCGCACATCTGCAACAGAGTTCAGGCAACAACGCCGTGGTGGCCGTGGAGCAAGAGCCAGCAGCACACGTGAAGAAGATTTTATTGAACAGCTCTTTGTGGCATCCACACATCATACTTTATTATTTTTTACAGAGAAAGGCCGTTGCTTCTGGCTGAAAGTGTATGAGATTACAGAAGGCGATAAACAAAGCAAAGGCAGGGCCATACAAAATCTGATACAAATTCCGCAGGATGATAAAGTGAAAGCGATCATAGATATAAAAAATCTGCAGGACGAAGAGTACATTAAAAATCATTATATCATTCTTTGCACAAGCCGCGGTATTATAAAAAAGACAACGGTTGAAAACTTTTCAAGACCAAGGCAGAACGGCGTTAATGCGATCACCATTAATGATGGGGATCAGTTGATAGAAGCCTGCCTTACGGATGGCAAACAGGAAATAATGATGGCAGTAAAAAGTGGCCGTTCAATCAGGTTTAATGAAAGTAAAGTCAGGCCAACCGGCAGAGGTGCAATAGGTGTTGGCGGTATAGAAGTTGATGAAGAAAAAGATGAAGTGGTTGGCATGATATGTGTAAATAAGGACGATCCTTCAACAAGCATCTTGGTAGTAAGTGGTAAAGGTTTTGGCAAGCGTACGGCTGTAGAGGAATACCGGGTAACTAATAGGGGAGGCAAGGGTGTTAAGACTATTAATATTACTGATAAAACAGGCCCTTTAATTGGCATACTTAACGTTAATGAAACGCAGGACCTGATGATAACATGCCGCTCAGGCGTTACCATAAGAACATCTATTGCAAGTATAAGAGAAGCTGGCCGGGCAACACAAGGTGTAAAGCTGATAAAGATTGACGAAGGTGATGAAATTGCGGCTATCACTGCTTTAAAAGAACTTGATGCCGATGATATACAGGTAGAAGAAGTACCTGATAGAGCTGATAATTTATCATCTGAACTTGAAACTGCCGGCAATACAACCATAGATGAGGAAACAACATCTACTGATGAAGACACATTGCCTATAGACAATGGAGACAGCGAAGAATAATTTAAGTTTAAGAACTCTTATTTATCAACAATAAAAAACAAAACATGAAAAAAATCATTTTTAGTGGTTTGCTGCTTTTTTCATTCAATGTTATGATTGCACAGGACATTAAAAAGGCTAAAAGTCTTTTAGATTCCAAGCAACTGGATAAAGCCAAAAATGAAATTGATGGCTTTACCGCAAAAAATCCTACGAATGCTGAGGGGCTTTATGTAAAAAGCAAAATTTATGGAAGCATTGCTTCAAATGATCAATTTAAAAGCTTAGATCTCAATGCACGTGTCATAGCTTTTGATGCCTTTAGACAAGCCGTTGAGCTTGATAAGGATAATAAATTATTATTGGTAATGACGCAGGATCAGTATAAGCCTATCATTGATTTATATTCAGGATACTATGATGCTGGTGTAGCAGATTTTAATACTGCTGCCCAGTCGCAAAGCAAAGCTGATTTTGAAAAAGCTATGGTTGACTTTTCAAAAGCCAATGAAGTTGGAAGATATATCAATTCAAAAAAATGGGCGTTACCCGAAATAGATACCGCCCTAATTTTTAACATCGGCAAAGCAGCGCTTAATGCTGATAGAAAAGATACAGCCGTCACTTATTTTAAAATACTTGCTGATGCGGGAATAGCCGGCACAAAAGATGGTAATGCCGGATATAATCTTCCTTACCAGTGGTTGGCTTTACAATATAAAGAAGCAAAAGATTCTGCTAATTTTTTAAAGTATTCTACCCTCGGTAAAAAATATTTTCCGAAAGATGATTATTTCGATGCCATCAGTTTAGATTATTACAGGGCAGCAAAAAATTATGATGCTTTGTTTGCAAGATATAATGATGTTGTAGCAGCATATCCTGACAGCTTAACTTATCATTTTAATTATGCAAATGAAATGTTCAACTATATTTATAATAGTGATGCCGGTGTAAAAATTGACAATCGTGACGAGCGTTTAAAGACCGTTGGAACAGAGCTTGAAAAAGCCTACAAAATAAAGGCAGATGACATTAATACAAATTGGCTGTACGGTCAGTATTATTTTAATGCCGGTATTGATGTTAAAGAAAAAGTAAATAAGATCAGGGGTACAAAGCCCGAAGATGTAAAGGCAAAAGCAGACCTTAATGCCCAGGCAAAAGACAATTTTGAAAAGGCTGTTCCCTTTACTGAAAAAGCGCTCACGGCTCTTGAAACCGGGTTTAAAAAGTCTGAAAAATCTAAATACAAATCGGTTGCAGATCTTATGCAAAGAATATATCAAAGCTTAAACCAGGCAGATAAGGTTAAGGCTTATCAAAGTAAATATGATACTGCTGATGCAAAATTTGTAAACTAATAGTTTTTCATTTTAGCAATAAAAAAAAGCAGTCCTTTATGGCTGCTTTTTTTTATGCCCGATATCCGACGCGAAAATTATTTTATTTCGACCGTTAGCGGTTGTTGATATAATTTACTTAATGAGTCTTTTATTGTTGTGGTATCTGCGAGTGGCAAGGCAAATAATTGATAAAGAGTATAAGTAAATGAATCGGTTGTTGATACCAATACTTTGTTACCGGCAGCGCTTAACTGGTTAAAAGTTTTAAGCGCCTCATCCTTTCCAATTCTTTCCTTTAATCTTATTCTAAATGTATAAACGCTGTCTGTGGTTGAATCACGCAGTGTAGTACTTTGAGTTTGAAGAGCCTGCATTGCAAGCAATGCTTTGTCAATACTATCTTTAATAGCAATAGAATCAATGTTAACAGGCAACGTGGCGTTGCTGCTGTCTTCCTTTGATAAAAAATGATATAGCGCCCACGATACTAAAG
>JANLXV010000350.1:0-11826 GCA_031365305.1 Chitinophagaceae bacterium | reverse complement strand
CATCAACACAGTTATCAACTACTTCTTTAAGCAATACATAAATCCCATCATCCGGGCTGCTGCCATCGCCTAATTTGCCAATGTACATGCCGGGCCTGAGCCTGATATGCTCCTTCCAATCAAGACTTTTTATAGAGTCTTCTGTATATTCAAACATAATTGTCTTACCTTTTAAAAATTCTTGTAATACAGAATGGCGCAAATATAGCAAAGTGAGTTTCCAAATTTATAAGCGTATTTATGCACACCTGTTGGAAAAAATACACAAATCCTATAATAAAGAAAATATGGCCCAGTAATAGCTAAATGCTAACAGTGAAAGGTTAACACCTGTTCATCAATTTTTTAATTTAAAAATATATCACAATGAAATTGAGTAAATTTTTGTTTTCTGCAGCGCTGGCAACTTCGCTTTTTTTTGCCGGTTGCAAAGCAAAAGATGCAGACATTAAAACTAACGTAGAAGAAAAGCTAAAAACAAACACTGAAATGGCTACTCCTGCTTCAGTAAATGTTACGGATGGCGTGGCAACGTTAACGGGTGAATGTAAAGATGAAACGTGTAAATCTAAATGCGGAGAACTGGCCGCAAGTGCAAAAGGTGTAAAGTCTGTAGTTAACAATATGACTGTACCTGCACCGGTTGTAATTAATACCGATGATGCATTAACTACTGGTGCAAAACAAGCCGTTGCGGCTTATAGTGGTGTAACAGCAGATGTATCTGGCGGTGTTGTAACATTGAGAGGCTCTATTGCAAGAGATAATCTTACAAAGCTTATGCAGGCCATTACTGCTTTGCAACCAAAGAGTATTAAAAATGAATTACAGGTAAAATAATTTCTTTAAACAAAAAAATTACAACCATGGCTTTACAAGATAAATACAGCGAACTTATCAGCGCAGCAAAAGCTGAAGGCGTACAAAACCTTGAGGTGCGTGAACAGAATAATGTTTTATATATAGATGGCACAACCTCTACCGCCGCAAAAGATAAGCTGTGGCAGGTTTACAATACGATAGACCCTGATTACAGATCTGCAGATGTGGTGATGAATTTACAAACTATTGATGCTGCTGCTGCGCCTGCTACTGAAGAATACGAAGTAGTTAAAGGCGACACACTTTCGGGCATAGGCAAAAAATTTGGCAAACCCTGGAAGGAAATTTATGAAGCAAATAAAGATGTGATCAAAGATCCTGACCTGATACAGATTGGGTGGAAACTAAAAATTCCTCAATAGATTTAATAGAGCCATCAAAAAATTGATGGCTTTATTTTTTATTTGATTGTTGCAGCATGAGATTTAATAAAATCGCTAATTAAATAACTCAGCATTTTTCCTATGCCTGCATCCTGCCGGCCATCTGCAAGCCTTGAAGCGCCTTCGCAAATATGCAAATAAGCCACATCAGTATTTGCAGCCACGTAATTTAAAAACTGTCTCGCCTGCAAAACTTCAATTCCGCAAGGTGTTATAGCACTTGACAATACATTTTGAATAGCATCCAGGTCAATCTCAACACCACAATACGTTTCACTGGTAAAGTTTACAGCATCAGTAAATGCCTGCCTGAAATTTCTTTTTTCATGTATAAAAATATCTTCATAAGTAATGCAGTCTATAAATGGATTATTCACCATGTCCGTCCACACATTTTGCTGTAAATAGTTTTCGTGAATACCCAATACAAAATATTTATTGAGAAAGCCGTCTTCATCAGCGTATCTAAAAGCATTGCCACTGTGTCGTCCTTCAGCGGCACGATAATCAGTATGTGTATCAAGGTTTATACAATTCAGTTGAGCCAACTGCAAAAGCTCCGCTTTATATAGGCCTTTGGCAGCGCCCTTCAGCGCAGGATATGCATTGTTATGACCACCACCAATAATGATGGGAATTTTTTTATACTGCGTGATTACTTTTACCAAAGCCTCCACCTGGTCATCAATAAAATTAACCGCATGTCTATAGGCTTCAACTTTTTCATCGGCGGTGGCGGCGTTATTATCAATAAGCTGAGCCAGCTCACCAAAATTAAAATGACCTAATAACAGAATATGATCGCCTTCTAAAAAATCGTTGCTTTGAATATTTAAAAAAGCATTTAAAAAAGGCAGCCAGGAAGAATCGGCGCCTCCTATCCCCAGGTTGCCTTTTACACCAACATCTTCAGGTATTCCAAAAACAACATATTTAATATTGTCGTCCCGGAGACTTTCTTCAGGCATTAATTTGTTGCTCACACATTGCAAACGCTCTCCCAGTTTGGTTTCAAAGCGCCTTAAACGGGTGAGAGATAAAATATCCTGCTTGTTGTAAAATGAAAAGTTTTTATATGGCACAGCTTTCGTTTATGTGGTTAACAATGCAGTTTAAAAAATTTTATGTTAAGAATGATCCATTGATCATAACTGAATCTATAAGATTGGTCCCAAAAGAATAAGGTATATAATTTATACCGGGTATTGATTTTATAAATATAAGATTAGCCTTTTTACCAACCGTAATACTCCCTGCTATATCTTGAACACCCATTGCAAAAGCCCCGTTGATGGTTGCTGCATTTATGCATTCTTCGGGTAGCATCCTCATTTGAATACAACTTAAAGCCGCTACAAAATTCATATTGCCGGAGGGCGATGAACCTGGGTTATAATCAGAAGCCAGGGCTATAGCACAGCCATTATCTATCAATTGGCGGGCTGGTTGTAAAGGCATCCGTAAAAAAAATGCTGCGGTTGGTAAAAGCGTGCATACGCCATTCCATAATATATCCGGACTTATACCGCTCTTATTTTTATTTGAAAGCAGCGCTATATCTTTTTGGGTGAGTGTTTCAAGATGATCCAGTGAAAGCGCATTTAGCTTAATGCCCACTTCTATACCACCAATGCTGTTTAATTGGTTTACGTGCAGCTTAGGCCTTAAGCCAAACTGCATGGCCTTTTGGCAAATAATATTCATTTCCTGCGGAGAGAAAAAACCTTGCTCGCAAAATACATCAACAAAATCTGCAAGGTTTTCTTTGGCTATAACGGGAAGCATCTCTTCAGTAATAGTTTTTATGTAGCCTTCATGATTATCCTTGAATTGCAGCGGATAGGTATGTGCGCCAAAAAAAGTTGATTTTATAATAAATGGCGATTTTTCTTTCAGTCTTTTTATAACACGCAGCATTTTTAATTCACCTTCAGCAGAAAGGCCATAGCCACTTTTTATTTCCACGGCGCCGGTGCCGAGTTTCCCGATCTGAAATAATCTCTCCCAGGCAAGTTGAAATAATTCATCTTCTGAAAAGCGGTTTAGTTTTTCTGCAGAGTTTAAAATGCCGCCGCCATTTGCAGCAATTTCAGCATACGACAAGCCTTTTAATTTATCAACAAATTCATCTTCCCGGCTACCTGCAAATACGAGGTGTGTATGACTGTCGCACCAGCAAGGCATAATTAATTTTCCTTCAACATCATGCACCTGGCTTTTCTCAAACCTTGATAGCTCAAATGTTTGCATATCGCCATATTCAGCAATAAGATCATCTTCAATTATTAGGTAAGCATTTTGTATACATGGTAATGCTTTAAGCGCTTGTCCTTTTAATAAAATTGATTGAACCGTGGTGTTTACCAGAAGGGATATATTAGTAAAAACCTGTACTGCCATCTTTAAAGTTATTGCATTACTAATAACATAAAATATGTACGTGGCATAAGTGATATAGCCGTAATTACAATTTCCTTTGTAATATTGAATTTACCAGGTTACTGCTGCTTCACTAACAAAGCCACCAAAAGCTCATTTGAAAAAAGTATACATAATAGGATTATCACTGCTTGCTGTAATTATTACTGGTTATTTGCTGGTTAGATATTCTTTACTTAAAACTGATCTTTTTGATGCTGATAACAGCAAGGCTAAAAATCTTTTAGATTTAAGGCCAAGGCTTGTTGCAAAACTTCAGCAATTGGTTTATGATGGGTCTGATGGCTTATACAGGCTTGATGTTGACAGTTTTGATATTGATATTGCTGACAGAACTTTAGATTTTACAGATGCAGTTTTAAGGTTTGATAGCGCCAGGCTGCATGACCTGGATAGTTTAAAAAAAGCGCCTGATGATCTTTATAACATTCGTTTCAGTACGCTTCATATTGATGGCATTAGTATTAATGAACTGCTTGGTAAAAATGATATTAATGTAAAAGGTATATTCTTAGATCATCCTCAGATGAAAGTTTATTCACTTGAAAAACCATACAATGCTATTAAACGCAGGCAGAGAGACAGTTTAAGTCTTTATAAAAAAATATTAGGAAAACTGACCCGCCTTTCTGCCGAAAAAATCATCATAAACAATGGCAGCTTTCAAAACATTTATAATAATTCGGCACATCAACCGTCTGCGTTTTATGGTATTTCTGCGGAAATGAATAATCTGTTAATAGATAAGACAACGGAGTTTGACGCCTCGAGAATTTTGTTTGCAAAAAATCTAAAGATCACTACAAAAAATTATTTGTTCAGGACTGCCGATAGTCTTTATAATATAAAATGTGGTTTAATCCGGTATATGTCTTCCAAAAAAAGATTAGAGGCCTATAATGTACAGGTTGAACCAAGGCTTAGCGAAAAAGCATTTTCCTCAATGCATCAATACCAGGATGAACGCTATGATATTAATTTTGAAAGAATAATATTAGCAGATGCAGACTGGTGGGGCTTTATCAATCATAAAAAACTACAGGCAAAAGAATTGATCATTTCCGGCGGTAAAGGGGCGGTTTATTTAGACAGAAGTTTGCCGGTAGACCCAACCCCGGCAACAGATAATTTTCCACACCAGTTATTTATGAAAATGAATATGCCGGTTGACATCCAAAAGCTAACACTCAAAAAATTTAATATTGTTTATAAAGAATTTAACCCGGCTACAGGCAAAGCCGGAACAGTTTACATGGATAGCATCTCTGCAATCGGCACCAACCTCTCTAACACAAGGCTTTCAGGCAACTCAAGATTTATAACCCTTGATTCAAAAGGCCTTTTAATGCACAAATTTCCTATTGTATTGAAGCTTTCAATGGATAAACAAAAAACCAATACCGGCGAATTTAAAGCCAGTATCAACGTAGGGGATATAGATGATAAAGACGCTTTAAACAAGGTGTCGGAACCGCTTGGCGGTTTTGTGCTTAAGAAAGGTTCGTTGCAGGAAGGCGAAGCAAAAATAGAAGGAAATAATATAGGATCAACCGGCACTATTACAATATTATACCAGGATATAGCAATACAGCCTTTAAAAAAAGATAAGAATAACCCGGGCAAGCTTAAAAAGAAAACGTTTACCGGAATAATTGCTAACCTGTTTGTGGTAAAACATTCAAACCCTTCAGGAGGTGATGCACCCCGTACTTCAATAATAAATTATACCCGCCTTCCGCATGCCAGTTTTGTTAACCTGATTTGGAAAACAATTCTCATGGGAATTCTTGAAACGGTGGGCATACCAGAAAAGTTTGCAGAACAAAACCCATAGAAATAAAAAAACCCTCCTGAAAACAGAAGGGTCCTTAGATTGCCTGTCATTGATAAAGGTGCAATTCTACTGGCAAATGATTGCCAATAGAAGAGGTCTATTTATTTTTTTGTTGAATCAACAGCCATTTTCATTGAATCGCTTTTTCTTTCTGTGCGATCAACTGCTGAATCTGCGTTTGCCTGAATTTGATCCTGAACTGAATCAGTTTTGTTTTCAATTGCATCTACTGAAGAATCTTTCTTTTCTTCTGTTGTTTCAGTTGCGCTGTCGCTGCATGCTGCGAATGTTGCAGCTACTACTACTGCAAAAAAGAATTTTTTCATGATTGTTATGGTTTTTAGTTTTTTAATTACCCGTTAATACAAAAACCACATTTTGGTAACCCATTTTTTAAAATTATTTTTTAAGCGTATCCTTTTTAGACGGAAAAGTCCGGTCAAAGGTTCGGTCAATCTTATTTTTAATACTGTCAGCGCCTTCTTTAAGGTTTTTTGAACCTTCCCGAATAGTCTCATTTATTTGCTGCTTTAGTGTATCGCCATTAATATTGATGCGTTCTGAACCTTGTTTTAGTTTAGCCTTAACGGTATCCCAGCCTTTATCAATATTATTTGCAAGTGTATCTAATATATTTCCCGTTGCAGTAGTACTATCTGCTGTGGTGGTGGTTGTAGTAACTTTTGTTTCACAAGCGTTTAGGAGACAAATGCAGCAAATAATTATCAGAATTGTTTTCATGGCTAAAATTTTTTAAGGTCTACATGTAAAAACTATACCGTTCTTTTCTTTTCTTCTCAAAAAGTTAGAAAAACAAAAGAGCCACTACTATAAGTGGCTCTAACAACGCTTTCAGCGTTTTCAGATATTTTGATTGCCCGTGGTTATTTTTCAGTAACCTGGGGCATCATGAACTCTGTAGATTGCATGAATACCTCCTTTTTATTTGGTGACGGAAGAATAAAATTAAAGAAAAACAAAATAAGTTTTTTCAGAAGAATAAAAATTTTTTGACAGGTTCCAAAGCCAGGTCTGATGCCTGCTTTTTAAAGTCGTAAGCCAGGTCTTCATGCAAAGTTTCTATTGCCTTTTCAATTTTTGCTAATTGCGTCACATACATCTTCTGTATCTGGCTGTTCTTTTTGGTATGCAAACCGCTTTCTTTTAAAAGCAAACAAAAGCGTATTAATAAAGTGGCTTCTGCCTGTTTACTACCTGTATATTTTGTATACTTATTAACCGAACGAAGTATTTTCCTAAGGCTTTTTTTTGCAAAATAACTATTGGAATAATTTATTGCCGAAAACTCCTGCGTTATATATTCATCTATAGTCCTGATGTAAGATTCAATGTCCTGGCTTTCAAAAATGAGGAAAGTAAGTAACTCTTTATTTTCTTTTTTATACCGGGCAAGTCGCAGGCAAAGTGAGAGGATATCAGCTTTAGGAAGCCCGACCAGTTCCTGTTTCAATTCGCTTATCGAAGCAATTTTCATAAGCCATTATAATCCCGAGCCTGAATGAATATAACTTTCCAGGTGGCTGATGGTTTGTTGTTGTGTAAGAATGGTTTCTTTAACAACGTCGGTTATCGAAATAATGCCATCAATATGATTATTTGTAAAAACAGGCAGATACCGGATGTTATTAGATGTCATTAATTCCATGCAATGTTCAATAGTATCTTCTGGTGTAACTCCCGGCAAATCTTTCGTCATTATTTCAGAAACTATGGTACTGGTAGAATGTTTGTCTTTTAAGATAACTTTTCTGGAATAATCTCTTTCAGTTACAATACCTAAGTACTTCCCGTTTTCCATAACCATAACTGAACCTATATTTTTTTCTGCCATCAATTTCAATGCATCAAAAACAGTTGTTGCTGGTTCTACGGAGATAGCATTTGATCCTTTGCGGGCAAGGATGTCTTTTACACGATTCATAAAACAAGGTTTTTGATTTGAGGAAAATTACAACTTCTGCTAATGGTTAGCAAAAAAAACAATGTGTACAATATGCTAATTTGCGTAGCACCTGATTTAATAAGCCATGCAACCAAACCTGGCAAAATATTTAATTATCATCGCAAGCGTTGTAATAGCGATTGAGCATTTTACTGCTTAATAAAAATACCTTTAACTGGGTGGGCAGATTACCCGGAGATATCAGAATTGAAGAAAATTTACATTACATTTTCCCGTGTAAGGATGTTATTGCTTAGTATTATAATGACTATAGTCATCAATGTTGTAAAAAATTCTCATGAAACTTTTTAATTTGATCCACTTAACTCTCCATTTAAAAAAAAAATTATAAATGTGATATTTTTTTATAAATAGTAGTATCTTGCAGCCAGTCCAATCCCTTGCGAAGTTATATACCGCCGTACCACAGTTAAGTTTTTGATCCACTATCCTGCTTTTATCAATTACTCATTTTTAAACTGTTGGCTCATGAAAAAGTTTTACACTACTGAAGTTGAAGACACATTAACAGCAATTGGTATCATTACCGGCTTTTATGCGCTTATGGCTATTGTAGCTTATTTTGCCTGGTTTTGATTTTAACGATTTAGCGACATTTTAAGGACATTCTAACGGATGTCCTTTTTTAATGCAATAACTTTCCGCTTTCAAATGGAATACTTCGTAGATCAGGATTCGGTGGTAAGAAAAATATGGAGTAAAAGCGATACCGTGCTTTTTATTTTCGCAGGCTCTGCTGCAGAATTCGCCCTTAATAAAGCGGTAGATTGGTTATTCTTTACCGGCAAGTTACCTGCTGACCCCATAGGCAGGCTTTTCTCAACAGTGGCTTATGCAAGAAAAATAATTTTTTTGCCGCTTGACAAAGCCAATGCAGCAATTGACCAGATTACTGCAATACATTCTACGGTTGAAAATAACAGGCAAAGTAAAATTCCCGAATGGGCTTACAGGGATGTTTTGTATATGCTTATTCATTACTCCATTGCAGCTTTTGAATTGTTGGAAAGACGATTAAGCGATAAAGAAAAAGAAGATCTATATAATGTATTTTATCGTCTCGGTCAACGGATGTTGCTTAGTAAACTTCCTGTAAATTTTGAAGCATGGCAAACTGACCGGCAAATTCACTTAAAAAATGATCTTGCGTACAGTGAATATTCGGCAGAATTATTCAGACAATACAAAAAACATTTGGGAGCAATAAGGTACCGTATTTTAAGAGGGGCCCAAAGAATGGTTGTACCTTCTATTGTAAAAAAACTTGCACGGCTAAATCAATTACAATTGTTGAAACCGATGTTAATAATGTATAAATGGTCAGAAAAAATAAAGCTGCAATCGTTTATAAGGCAAATTATTTTGCCGGCAAAATATCAAAAAGAAATTATGGAAATAGATGGTGAGCCTGATCATTTTGCTGCCTGAATATCAGCCCAGTTCTCGCCCCTTTTTATGCGCAAAATTTGAGTATCAGTAATTTTAAACTGCTTAACCAACATGCGCATGGGCCTACCCTGGTTTAACAATTTTTTTAGCAACATTACTTTTGTTACGGTAAGCTTTGTGGCTTTAGAATGTTCAATCCTGGTATGGCTTCTGTCTTTTTTTGCAGCAATTACCTGTGGGCTTTTTTGCTGGTGTGCCGAATTTTCCTGGGGAGTCATCCAAATTAAATTATTGGCAGCATTATTCAATTTATTATGATCACTATGCCCTACAACGGTATGAGCATCTGAGGGCTTTTGGCAAAAATATTGTGCAACCAGGCGATGTACTAAACAATGATAATGTATTGTTCTGTTTTTAAGATCCTGTGCATACTGTTCGCTTAAATTCTTTTTTAACGATGTGAGTAATTGCGATGTTTCTTCAACAACTTTTACATTGGCAAAATAAGTCTCGTCTTTCTTTTTTTTGATCTTGACGCTTTGCTTTAAAGGGCTGATTTTTTTTGTAAGCTTGGTTATTTGCTGCTGAATAAATTGAAATTTTGCTTCAATTTTTTTATCACGTGGACTGTAAAATTTTAGCCTGATGATTCGGTAGCCATTTATCATAGAGCCGTGCAAAATATTGCCATCAGATAACACATTAAATGTTCTGACACGGCCATAGTTTGAAACCTCTAACCTGCATTGGTTAGTATACTCGAAATCAAATTTGATTTCTTTCCATTTCTCGCCTGGATATTCTCTGTTCATGGTTCTTCAAGGGGTGTAAACCCGGATAACAAAAGTTTAAAATCAACCAAAGATAATTATTATAAATACACATTTTTATTTCTTATATGCAAGAATAGAATTAATATCTGTTCTTCATAAAGATTTTCACTCCATAAAAATTCAACTACAGATTCCTGAACATGCTCATTAGCTTTTAATAAATTTATATTCTGTTTTGAAGTACCGTATAATTCCCGAACAGCCCTGCCTTAACAATCATTCTTATTATTTACTCTTGTTGTATGTCAGAAGAAATAAAAAATAATGGATAAATCCGTATATGCTTTCAGAAAGTGAAACAAAATATAAATTACTGATCGAAAGGATTTTGATGCAGCCATGTCTCTCGACAACAAATTGATTCACTGACAAATTTTCTTGTCCTTGATTCCCTTTCCCTTCTTTTTAAAAGAAATGGATTCAGCAGGAGTAAAATTTACTCAGCAGGCGTTGCAATGGTCGAAAAAATACATTGACCAAAGCCACACCTATGAAAAATATAAAGACTTAAACGACTATCTGATTAAACAGCAGGAACCCCGACATAAACAGAGCAATCGAAAGGGAAGACACTTTTAAATTTCAGTAGCCAGCTATGTTTCGGTTAAACCGAAACGCTGGCTTTTCTTATCCCGACTTGGGGTCGGGATTCAAAAAGTATTGAAGCAGACATTGAAAATTGTGAGAGATGGAAACAGTAGCAGTGAGGATAAAAAATAAAGGCGGACGCCCGGTAAAGCAAATCAAGCAAGATCATTTATAGGCGTAAAATGTTCCCAGAATGAAAAAACTTTGTTGCAACAGAAGGCAAAAATAGCAGGGGTTTCCTTATCAGAATACTTAAGAGAAACAGGGTTGAAAGGACAAGCTGTCAGCAAGATAAAAACACTTCCCACAGAAGTTTTACAGCTTACAGGCACATTGAATCACCTGATCATTTTAAAAGTGTCTCCATTTTTTTCAACGGAATATTCTTCACTTTCAAGAACGGCGTAGGGCGGCCAGCACAAATCTCTTTGCGGTGCTGTCCACAATGTTGAACCAAAATTTTCATGCGTACTTTATTTGTTATCAGTTCTATATTGTCTAACCGAAATGAAATAATTCTGCCACCGTTTGCAGATATTTTCATTGTAGTTTTACCTGCTTTAAGTCGTACACTTTTTCTTTTTTGAATTTGTCTCCAATATTTTTCTTTGAAACAAAAGCGGAAGCTGCCAAAAAAAAATAACTAAAGTAGCCTGTACATATTTCGGCAAATGTTGTTAAGTGTGCTTTGGTTTACTTTAGGGAATTTAATGGCATACCATCCTTACTCACTCTTTTAACATTGATAATTGACAAAGGAGTCGCACTTTCTTTATTAATTAATTTTGTTCTGTTGAGTATGAGAGAATTTCCTGATTCACAATTTAAGACAGTAGAAGTATCCTTCTTTTTGAAAGTAACGTTTTCAAGTTTTATCTCACCAAAATTACCTGCACTAAAAAAAGCAGGTGATTTTATTTTTACTCCTTCAAAAAAATCTGTTGTGTATATTGAGCCTTCTCTGAAAAAGAAAGAGGAGTTTTGGATAGAAAGGTTGAATTGGCGTGCTGTATCGCCGATAATATTAAATGCACTTAGCAGGTTGCTTGCAATTACATTTTTTAACCGGATGCTGGTGGCAGGTTGGCCAGTTTGCCAAAGGCCGTCTATATAATTGTATCTGTAAAAATGATCTACATTTTCTACGGTTACATCTTCTATCAGCCAGTTGCCGCTAATCAATTTTGGGGTTTCATCTGCTGGTGAAAAATGCACAAAAGCTGCCAGCATATTGCTACGGTTTTGGCTTTTGTGAATGTATTCTCCCGGTCCGTACAGCTTGCATCTTTTTACGGTAAAGTTGTAGCATCCTATCCTAAAGCCGTTGCATGAGGTATTTACTTTGCAATCGCTAATGATAAAATTTTTATTATCATTACCGGCAAAGGCATCGTCGCCAGTACGAAAGTCGCAATTGTTTACGGTAAAATTATTACAGAACCTTGTATGCAAGCCATCATGGCCACCACGGATGGAAACATTTTCAACAGT
>JANLXV010000509.1:0-2400 GCA_031365305.1 Chitinophagaceae bacterium | reverse complement strand
CGTTGACGCTTGCCTTCGATTACTTCAGGGTAAATTATTTTCAGCATGACAAAGTATTAGGTTATATGAAATAGGTCACACTTAGTTATTTATGCTGTCACCCTGAGCTTGTCGAAGGGTGGCGGAGAAAGGCTGGTGTGAGTTATGATTTTTGGGACTTTGCTGCTATGCTTCCCTTTGGCTTCGCTCAAGGTAAACTGTCTTCAGCATGACAAAAACTTTAGTCTTACTGATAAGGCCACTCGTTCACCTAAAAGCTGTCACCCTGAGCTTGTAGAAGGGTGGCGAAGAAAGACTGGTATGAGTTAAATATCGTTTTTATCTCTTTTCAATCCATAGTTTTTAGACAGCAATTTCAACTCCTCCCAATCCTCTTTAAACAATGCTTCTTTCTTTTTTCTTGACCAGCCTTTGAGTTGCTTTTCTCTTAAGATGGCTTGTTTTACATCTTTGGTAGTTTCGTAATATTTTAATGCAACAGGTCTTCTTGAATAGGTATAACAGGTGATGTCAAAACCTGTTTAATGCTCCCACAAGCGTCGTTCAAGATTATTGGTAACGCCGGTGTAATATGAACCACCACTGCATTGCAGTATATAGACTGAGTATTGATGTTTACGCACATGATTAAGGTAACATTATTAACGGGCTTCGACAAGCTCCTGACAGAACTTTTAGCTCGTAAGATGTTTACGCACATGATTAGGGTAACATTATTAAAGGGCTTCGACAAGCTCAGCCTGACAGAACTTTTAGTTCGTAAGAATTATCCCATTATTCTGCGTTGCTACTATACCACAAACCTGTACCCTACATGCGGAATGGTTTCAATAGTGGCGCCGCCTTCTTCTTTAAATAACTTTCGCAGCCGGGTGATAAACACATCCATACTCCTGCCTAAAAAATAATCATCTTTCCCCCACACATGCGTAAGTATTTCGCTACGTTTTAAAATGGTGTTAGGATGCTGGCAAAAAAATAACAGCAACTGGTTTTCTTTTTCTGTGATGAGAATCTCTTTACCTGCTGAGGATAATTTGTTTTGGCCGGGAATAAAGGTTAGAGCGCCCAAAGTAAAAGTGTCTTCATGCGCCGGCAGCATCATTTTATTACGCCGCAAAAACACCTGCATCCTTTTTAATAATTCAGGCATGTGGAAGGGCTTGGTAATAAAGTCATCTCCGCCAACTTCAAAACCTTTCAGCTTATCTTCCTGCATGTGCTTGGCGGTAAGAAACAGTATGGGCACAACGTCATTTTTCTCCCTGATCTTTTTAGCCAGGTTATAACCATCCCTGCAGGGCATGTTAACATCCAGCAGGCAAATATCAGGATGCTTACGCTGAAACTGAAACCAGGCCTCATCTCCATCGGGGCAATTGATCACTTCAAAGCCTTCTTCCTCGAGATTGTCCTTAACAATGCACGATAGCTGCAGGTCATCTTCAGCAAGCAGTATTGTAGGTTTTTTACTCATGCAGTTGTATTGTATGGTAAGATGACTGTAAAGGTACTGCCAACACCAGGAGCGCTTTCTAAAAAAATTTTGCCGCCATGAGATTTTATAATACGCTTTACAAATGACAATCCTATGCCGAAGCCTCTTGCTGTAACCTGTTCACCATTTGGCACCCTGAAAAATTTGGTAAAGATCTTTTCCTGGTAAATTTTTTCGATGCCTCTACCATTGTCTTTAATACGGAGCTTAATATCCGAAAAACCATTCACTGTTGATATATCTATAAGCGGCTGCACAGCGTATTTGATGGCATTTTCAATAAGGTTGGTGATTACGATAAGGATGTAGTTTTTATCAGCAACAATAAGATCGGTATTGGCAAGGAAAGTGCATTGCAGTTTTGCACCTGTACTTTGAATGAGCGGCTGAAGATTAAAAATGCTTTCTTCAATTAACTGGTGTAAATGCACCGGCGAAGTACCAAGGTGCAGCAGGCTTGATTCCGAGTGTGCAAAAGAAAGCAGCCTGTTAATTTGCTGATCAAGATAATTGGCCTGGTATTGAACAATGGAAGCATATTTTTTCACTTTTTCCGGCTGATCTGAAATGTGATCTTTTGCCAATACATCTGCTGCAAGCCCTATCACCGCTACAGGTGTTTTAAATTCATGCGTAAAATTATTTACAAAATCCTTTTGTGTTTCGTTCAGAAATTTTTGTTTGTAAAAAAAATAAAAGCTGCCGCCAAATAATAACAGTACTATTAATAACACCACGCTGGAAATGATCCAGTAGTTCATTCTTGATAAAACATAGTTGCTGCGGTGCGGAAAGTAGAGCAGGATGTAATCGCTCTTTGTTTTATATATCGGTATGCTTACCGTATTTTTTTGCAAGGCTGTTGGCGAACGCAGGTAAGCATTAAAAGAATATTGCTGTGA
>JANLXV010000508.1:0-5124 GCA_031365305.1 Chitinophagaceae bacterium | reverse complement strand
AAGGTGGGATTTTTATTATTTGTTTTTAAAGCTTCGGTAATATATTTAAGGGATTTATCAGGTTGATTCATTTTATAATACACCCACGCTACAGTTTCATTTACATCTATATTTTTTGGTCTTCTATTCCATTCAGCAATGGCATGTTTTAGTGCCTTTTCATTATCGTTCACTTTCAAATAAGCATAAGCCAGTTCCCTATCTGAATAATGCCCGATATTTTCGTCGGTAATTGCTGCTTCTGAAATTTTACCCATGTCATCTACCACACGTTTGCTCATAGAAAGCGCTTTATCATTTTGTCCTGACATTGCATACACTTCAGATAATTCTTCTTTAATACTAAAATCATTTACGAGAGAATCTGCTTTAAGATATAACCTGATAGCTTCAGGATAATTTTTTTCAGCAGTGGCAAGCCTGGCTAATCCGCTATAGGCATACGCATAATTGGGCCTTTCATCAAGCGCTATTGTATAATGCATTTTTGCACGTAACAGGTCACCGGTTTTTTCATAGAGTGAGGCCAACTGAACTCTTGTCCATTCAGTGCCTTCATCGCCCGGCATGCCCGATTCTGCAGCCATTTGCATAGCTTCTATAGCACCAGGATAATCGCCATATATTTCCCTGATGTATGACACCCTTGCATACGACCTGATATCTGGCCTGATGGACATCATAGTGTCAGCGTGATTAATAGCCGAATCATAATTACCAAGCTCCACATTGGCATCAACCAAAATTCCATATATAAAGGCATTGTATGGATTTATTTGTTTGGCTTTGTCTGCAATAGCAAGGCCGTCAGAAAAATGATGCTGAGATAAAAATAAAATTGCCTTATAAGTTAAAGCCTCAAAATTGGCGGGGTCCAATTTTAATAATTGGTTAATGTAATGCATGGCAGCTTCATCATAGTACAAATGATCTCCGCTTATTCTTCCTTCCTGGATAAATATGGTTGAAAGGCCAAGTAAAGCTTTTTTATCATTTGGGTTTTCCTGTAAAGCCAGTTTTAATTCGTTCGCCTTTTTTCTTGTTCTGGTATATTCTTCAGTGCCGGATAATTCGTATTTCCGTTCTTTAAATTCATAAGAGGTTATGCGCTTTTCTTTCTTTTTAAATTGTATAAAAATGAAAATTATAGCAATCCCAAACAACAATATAGTTAACGGATATAGTAATGTCTTCTTCATAATATTCTAAATAACAGCATAAAAAAAGCCCGCAGTGACAAAACTACGGGCTAAATAAAACATCAAAAATTATTCACTCTTTACTATAGGCAGGGTTTGTTGCACAAAACCATTTTTACTTACTGAAATAAAATAAGAGCCTTTTATTAAAGACGACGCATCCCAATTAATATTATAAGTGCCTGCGGCTTGCTTTTTATTTGCCAACACTTTCATTGCTTTTCCTGAAAGATCATAAACAATGATGCTAACCTGCGATGTAGCATCTACCTTATAAGATAAATTTCCTTTGGAATATACAGGGTTAGGAGAAGCTGAAGCAATAATTTCAGGTGCAGCTATACCCAACGATTTAGTTGTAGGGAAACTTCCCATAGATTGCTTCCTGTTAGTCAGTTCAGCATCGCTGCAATCACAAATATGTGTGCCTGCCCAAGGTGTTTGTACAAAGGGGAAAGCAGTTTTGAAAGCAGTATCATTGTGTTCAACACCTGTACTATAGGTTAACACATCTATCAGGTCTTGTGTTACCGGATTGGTGCCGGTAAAATCATCATACCACAATCCGATAGCCGCTAAAACTACTCCACCCACAGCTTGCAACTCTATACGGGTTACATCGTCTTCCAATCTTCTGCCGTTAGGGAAGCCATCCATATTGGGTATAAACTCAAGATTTGTGTTGGTGTTATACCTTGCATCAGTCAATCCTAAAACTGCGGCCTGTACTAAGCCTAATGAACTAAAGTCGGGACTGTTTCTTGGTGTAACAGGTACGGCCATATTCAAGCGAAGCATATCACCACCATTTGGTAAAAAGTTATTAATGAAAGGCTTGCCTGCAGCGAGAGGATTTCCACCTTTGCCTGTTGCCAATTGATATGGTGCCAGGTTAGGAACCCCTGTATGAAAAATAGGCCATAGGTCAACTGACCTTGGAGATGCAGCAGCAGGCAACAATAAAGTGCCAAAGATAGCATCGTCCAAAGCGGTTCCGGTAACCGCAGAGGTACCTTTCAATGGGTAAAGCCCATTCTGACCATTGCCAAAACCATAAGCGCCTAAAGAATTCTTTTGTACACGCAAAGGTGCAAAGGCAGGAACAGCTCCACCAAATTTAGCATCGTCCATATACAAGGCTAATTCAGGGTTGTAAAAGTAATTTTTAAATAAACTAAAATTTCTTACATCATAAGGAGATAATCTATTCCAAACATCTTTTAATCCTATTGGTATAACTGCCTCATTAGTTAATGGCATTCCAATTCTTGACACTCTTGTCCAATCGCTATAATTCAAATCCGGGTCAACAGTACCAGTTTGGGTATTAATAGCTCCAATAGATTTTATTTTTTTTCTACTAGCGCTTGCCCATACTCCTATTACAAAATCAGGATCTAAAATTGTAGAAGCTGCAGAAACATTTTTATGATCTTTTTGCAACGTAGATATATCTACTTCCATAGCGATAGTAGAAACATTAATACATTTTAAACCATCAACGGACTTTCCAGATTGGCGTGGTGCATCCCCTAAATCGAAAATGCCTCCAAGGTCAACAAAAAAAGGATCATCAACGGGACCGGCAAAAATCTTTTCTCCCGTAGTTGCCACTCTTGTTGCATCATCCATTAATGCCTGATAGCTTGTTGCACCCAATCCTACTGCGGAAGTGATTGAGCGTGGCCCAACATTAGGTGGTGGTACAATACCATCGTTTTGAATCAATGCAAAGTTAGCACCTCCATCTGTGCTTTTATACACTTTATATTTTGTCCTAAGATTTTCATTACCTAAACGGATGTTGAAAAAGGTAGTTGGATCTCTCCTTGATATAGCTGTTTCAAAATCGAAACGATAAATGATATCATCTTCATTAGCGGTATTTAGATTGTTGTCAATATGGATTTCATATCTAACATTATTATCAAAATGGTAAAAATTCGGGCCACCTTGGGGCAACTGAAAGGGAATCCAGTTAGCAATGATTACAATTTTATCCGGGTTTTCAGGACTTCTGAAAGCGTATAAATCTGTATTATCAGCTAAGGGGTCATTAGCAATCATGGGCGCTTCTCTATGGCTTGAAGAGATAAGGACAGCAGCACCTATTGCAGTACCTAAAATGGCGGTCATCCACTTTAAGCGCAAACGGCTATATTTTATTTTTTTCATTTTATAGAAATTTTTTTCATTTAAAATTGTTTATTCTGAACAAGCTATTCACCTTTTATTAATGGAAGAGTTTGTTTTACCTGCCCATTTTTAGAAATAGATATGAAATAAGAGCCTTTGGGTAAAGAAGAAACACTCCATTGTATATTGTAAGTACCTGGTTGTTGATTTTTATCAGATAATACTTTGATTACTTTACCTGTACCATCATAGACTGTTACATTAATTTTAGAAGCCGCATCAACTTTATAAGAAAGCGTACTTCTTGAAAAAGCCGGATTTGGAGAAGTGGTGGCCACTATTTCAGGTGCGGTAATACCTAATTTTGTTTCATTATTAAAGCTGCCTAATTGCTTTTGATCAAGCGTTGCGCCAGCATTGCCACAATTACAGACATGCGTACCTGCCCAGGGGGTTTGCACATACGGGAAGGCCGTTTTAAAAGTTGTGTCATTTTTTTCAACGCCCGTTGAATATGTCAAAACATCAATCAAATCCTGTGATACCGGGTTAAAGCCATTATAATCATCATACCACAGCCCTATAGCTGCTAAAACAATACCTCCAACAGCCTGTAATTCTATTCGTGTAACATCATCTTCTAATCTTCTTCCATTAGGAAATCCGTCCATATTTGGAATGAATTGCAAATTCTTATTTGTATTATATCTTGAATCTGTAAGACCAAGTACAGCAGCCTGAACTAAACCTAAGGAACTAAAATCAGGACTAGTTCTTGGTGTAACAGGCACAGCCATATTCAAGCGCAACATATCACCCCCGTTTGGTAAAAAATTATTTATAAAAGGTTTACCTACTGCAAGAGGATTGCCACCCTTTCCTGTCGCTAATTGATAAGGTGCCATGTTAGGAACACCAGTGTGAAAAATTGGCCACAGGTCAACTGACCTTGGCGACCCAGCAGCGGGTAGAAGTAATCCGCCAAATGCATTCTCTGCCAATGCTGTTCCGTTTAAAGCTGCGTTACCTTTTAAAGGATATAAGCCATCATGCGTATTACCAAAATCGTAAGTGCCTAATGAGCTTCTTTGAACACGAAGTTTTGCAAAAGCTGGCACAGCGCCTCCAAACTTCGAGTCATCCATGTACAATGCTAATTCAGGATTGTAAAATGAATTTTTAAAATATTGAAGGTTACCTAAATCCTGGTAAGGGGTTAACCTGTTCCAGTAATCTTTTCTACCGATTGGAATAACAGCTTCATTGGTTAATGGCATGCCTAAACGTGAAACCTGTACCCACGGGCCTGAATGTGATTCTGTAGCACTTGTGCCTGAAACAGGGTTTATTGTACGAAGACTTCTTCTAACCGTCCTTGCCCATACGCCAATAACAAAGTCAGGGTCAAGAATGGTTGTAGCCTGGGAAACCGTTTTATGATTTTTTTGAAGCGAAGAAATATCCACTTCTAAGGCTATAGTGGAAACATTCAAACATTTTAAGCCATCTACTGGAGTTCCATTCTGACGTGGAGCATCACCCAAATCAAATATTCCTCCCAGATCAACAAAGAATGGATCATCAGCAGTGCCTACATATACTTTTTCGCCAGAGCTTGAAGTTTTAGTAACCCTGTTTATTAGAGTATTATAGTCGGCTGCATTAGTACCATAGCCTAATTTTGATTCTATAGATCTCGGGCCAATATTTGGCGGCAATACAATGCTTCTTAAAACTGTACTGTAACTTCTTCCACCATCCACACTTTTCTGCATAGTGTAAGAAGTTC
>JANLXV010000305.1:0-2560 GCA_031365305.1 Chitinophagaceae bacterium | reverse complement strand
ATTTATACTAAGCAACCCCATAGTTCTTTGCTACTTTCGCAAACATGGAAGATATCATAAAAAAAGTTTTAGAAAATTTAGATCTGGGAAATCTGAATGATATGCAGCTTGCTTCAATTGAAGCAAATAACAATTATGATGATGTGATTTTAATTTCATCAACAGGTTCGGGAAAAACACTGGCTTTTTTACTTCCAATTCTGCAACGCTTAAAAAAAGAGAATAATAAAACACAGGCACTTGTTGTTGTGCCTTCCAGGGAACTTGCTTTACAAATTGAGCAGGTATTTAAAAAAATGCAGACCGGTTTTAAAATTACCTGTTGCTACGGCGGACACCTGCGTGAGACGGAAGAAAATAATTTGTTACAGGCGCCAGCAATTATTGTGGGAACACCGGGGCGTTTGGGCGATCATATCCGCAGAGAAAATATTTATACAGACAGTATTGAAACTTTAGTGCTGGATGAATTTGATAAGTCACTTGAACTTGGTTTTTATGATGAGATGGCTTTCATCATTAACGCTCTTACACATCTTACCAAACGTATACTAACATCGGCTACCGAAGCCGTTGAATTACCTGGTTTCATTGATTTGACGGCGGCTTCTAAATTAAATTTTTTATCGGGAGATGACAATACCGCTTTGGAAATTCAAGTACTGAAGAGTGATGGAAAGGACAAATTAAATACGCTCTTTAATTTGATATGTTATCTCGGCAACAGGTCTGCCATTATATTTTGCAATCACCGTGAATCGGTTGAACGGACGAGTGCGCTGCTTTCGGAAAAGGGCATTGTAAATGTATTTTATCATGGCGCTTTGGAACAACCGGAGAGAGATGCGGCTTTGTGTAAATTCAGAAATGGCACCTCGAATGTTTTAGTTACAACTGACCTTGCCTCCAGGGGGCTTGATATACCAAACATCCGTTACATCATCCATTATCACCTGCCGGCAAACGAAGAAGTGTATATACACCGCAATGGCAGAACCGCACGGATGGATGCCAGCGGTACAGCAATCCTGATCATTGGCCCGGAAGAAAAATTGCCTGCGTATATTTCTGATGAACCGCAGTATATACAATTGCCCGACGACAGTGAATTGCCTGAAAAGCCAAAATGGTCAACTATTTTTATTGCTGCCGGTAAAAAAGATAAGGTCAATAAAATGGATATTGTTGGATTTCTTACCAAGAAGGGGCAACTTAAAAAAGAGGATATCGGGTTGATAGAAGTGAAAGATTTTTTCTCTTTTGTTGCCATAAGAAAAGTAAAAGTGAGTGCGGTTTTGCAATTAATAAAAAATGAAAAGATCAAGAATAAAAAAGTAAAAATGGAAGTGGCGAAATAAAGCATTCAATAATGTTCGAACTGAGTTTTCCAGGATCAGTGTAATCACAATTTTATTAAATTGCTGATAAAATGGAATAATATACAGTTCCTTAATACAATAGAACCTTATGAAAGTATTATTAGATATTAAAGATGCCAAAGCCACTTTTGTAATGGAGCTTTTGCAAAATTTCTCCTTCGTGAAAGCAAAACCCATTACACCATATAAAGCTAAGGTGCTTGAAGATCTAAAGGAAGCAGTGGAAGAAATGAAATTGGTAAGGGCGGTAAATTGAAAGCCAGAAAAGCAGAAGATATTTTCCATGAATTATAAGGTAAAGACCATTCCTAAATTTGAAAAAGAACTTAAGCGCCTTTCAAAAAATTATCCTTCACTCAAAAACGAGTATCTGGTACTATTACATAGCTTAAAGCAACAGCCTAAACAGGATACTTCACTTGGTAATGAATGCTATAAGTTACCTTTATCAATTGCCACAAAAGGAAAGGGAAAATCAGGTGGAGCAAGGGTTATCACTTATTTACAGATTTGGCAAACAACTGTTTATCGCCTTACAATTTTCGATAAATCGGAACATGAGAATATTCCTGACAAAGAACTCGAAGACATACTTAAATGGATTCCGAAATAGTAGTTTAGTAAACGACTTCTTGTAAGCATTTATCTTATAAAAAAAATAAAATGGCGAACTAAAGCCCGGCTATTTTAACAACTCTAAAACAACAATTGATTTAGGCGAAAGTTTTAAAGATGATAGGTTATTGACCACCTCTTTCGTGATAACATTTTTGGCTGTTGTAAAGCCATTCATTCTTTCGGTAAAACGATTTGTGGCAACATCTCTTTCCTTATCGTTACTATTGGTAGCAATCATAATTGTTTTACCGGTATTGTATCTGAAGTAAACATATACGCCATCCTGCGGCACGTATTGCATAAGCTTTCCTGAATGAAGTGCAGGGGTATTCTTCCTGTAATTGGCCAGTGTTTTTACATAATTAAATGCCTCATGTTCTTTGTCGCTTCTCCCCTGCGCTGTAAACTTATTGTCTTTATCGCCGGCAAAACCACCGGGAAAATTTCTGCGGACTTCAGCATCACTTGGGTTACGTGTATTCTTCATAAGAATTTCTGTACCATAATACCAGGACGGGATGCCACGGGTGGTGAGTAACCAGGTTATACCAATTTTATATTTG
>JANLXV010000293.1:0-9969 GCA_031365305.1 Chitinophagaceae bacterium | reverse complement strand
AAAATCATCCACGCCTGCAGAACTGAAAAAAGATGCAAATGACTGGCTGAAAGATGGTGAATATGTTTTAGAGATTTTACCTTATGAAAATTATACAAATACCCAATCTAACCTTGACCGTAAGACTATGCCACCGGTTGAGCCTCCTGCTGCCTCTGCATTTCCTGCAATTAAAGATTTTACGCTTACCAATGGATTAAGAGTATATGTTGTTGAAAGGCATGACCTGCCTTTGGTAAATATAATTACCGCCTTTAACGGAGGCTACTCTGCTGATAAATTTAGCCAGCCGGGCCTTGCAAATTTTACGGGTAACATGCTAACGGAAGGCACGGCCACAAAATCTGCAACGCAAATCAGTGATATCCTCACTTCATTAGGCACTTCGCTTTATGCGTATGCTGCAATAGATAATTCTTTTTTAAGTATGAATTGCCTCAAAACAAATTTTGATGCATCGCTTGCTTTGTATGCTGATGTGCTGATGCATCCCTCGTTCCCCACCAAAGATTTTGAAAGAGTAAAAACAGAACAGTTGCTTGACATAGAACAGGAAAAGGCAGCCCCTAATCGCCTCGGCAGGCGGGTACTGCCGGCTTTATTATATCCCAAAGATCATCCTTATAACATATCGCTTAGCGGCTCAGGTACAACCGCCTCCGTTAAAAAAATATCAAGAGATGATCTCATTAAATTTCATGAAACATGGTATGTGCCTAATAATGCTTTTGCAGTTATAGTTGGTGATGTTTCTGCTGCTGAATTAAAAACTAAGTTAGAGGCTACATTTTCAAAATGGACAAAGCGTGATGTACCCAGGATAGATCCGGTTGAGGTACAGCAACCTGCCAGCCCATCAGTTTATATTATTGATAAGCCCGGTGCAGGCCAGTCTTTTATTTATGCAGCGGAGATTGCACCTTCTGCTATGGATAAAGATAATGATGCTTTTAACCTGATGAATAATATGCTTGGCGGTACTTTTTTATCAAGATTAAATATGAACCTGCGGGAAGATAAACATTGGAGCTATGGCGCTTTTTCAGGCTCACGCCCTACCAAAGGACCTGGTATATTTATGGCAACAGCGCCGGTACAAACCGATAAAACCAAAGAAAGCCTGCAGGAAATGCTTAAAGAACTCACACAGGTCAATTCGTCTAAGCCCATAGCAGCAGATGAATTTACCAAAGAGCAGACCAGCGCTATTTTTTCTATACCAGGCAACTGGCAAAGTAATTATGGCATTAGCGGTTTTCTTGTGCAAAGCCTGATCTTAAATCGCGGCACAGATTATCCGGGTAAATATTCTGCTATACTTAAAAACCTTACCCTGCCTGATATTCAAAGCGCAGCAGCAAAAGCTATAAAGCCGCAAAGCCTTACCTGGCTTATCATTGGAGATAGAAGTAAGATAGAAGCTGATGTTCGTGAATTGAATTTTGGCCCCGTAAAAATTTTAGATGCAGACGGCAATGCTGTGAAGTGAGCCTTTTTGTTAGTTTATTAAGGGTGTGCTATTTTGATTGCGGCAGTAGTTGCATTTATAAAACTTATTTTTCTTCAAGCCCGCTTAAATACTTTACCACAGCCAATCGCAGATCAGTATGTATGTCGCCCGGCGCATCAAATCGTTTGACGGTTTTTATTTCAGGATTGCCTTCTTTTAAAAATTCCAATCCTTTTTCCTTACCAATGAATAAAAATTCTGTTGAAACATACACATCATTCAGTTGCAAAATGCATATTGTGTCTTTAATGCTTTGGGAAAATAATTGCTGGCAAAAACAAAAAATAGTCAACACATTTAATACAATAAGTTTCATGCTAAATTGTTTTTTTGAGAATTTATAATCATACGATTTATAAATTTATTTCACTGCAAAACAACTAATAAATTACTATCATGATATTTTTTATTTGAAATAAATTGGGGTGTGGCGCACAATTTGATTCCGAAAAAATCTAACATTTTAAAATCATAATCATGAAAAAAATAACCCCGTTTTTACTGGCAGGTTTGCTGTTTATCGGCCAATCCTGCAATGATGCTAATGATAAGAAAGACAGTGTTGAAGCGGCAAATGATGCCAATGATAAAAAAGATTCAACAGTGCCTATGGATAACAGGAACGATTCAACAGCAGCCACAGCTATGTCGGTAAATGATGATGTGGCCGATTTTGCTGTAAAGGCTGCTAATGGCGGTATGATGGAAGTTGAGCTTGGTAAAATGGCAGAGCAAAAAGCCACAATGAAAAGCGTGAAAGACTTTGGCGCAATGATGGTAAAAGAACATAGCAAAGCCAATGAAGAATTAAAGAAACTGGCTGTTGCAAAAAATATTACTTTACCTGCAACAGTTGGCGAAGACATGCAAAAACATATTGATGACCTTGCTAAAAAATCAGGGAAAGACTTTGATAAGGATTACATTGACCTTATGGTAAGTGATCATAAAGACGATATTGATCTTTTTGAAAAAGCTATTAAAAATTCAAAAGATTCGGCCTTTAAAGCTTTTGCTGTTAAAACATTACCCACCTTGCATAAGCACCTGGGTGCCGCAGAAGCTATTGTTAAAAGCCGTCCTTAGTAACGATAGTGGTTTATATAAAAAAGGATGCAATGACGCATCCTTTTTTATTATGAAGAATTTGAAAAGCTTCAGATAAAGACGTAAATCAATTCGTTAAAATTTAAAGCCAAAAACTATTTAATTTTTCGATGATCAAGCGGCAGCCATACATAAAACGTAGAGCCTTTTGCTACTTCGCTTTCAACCCATATTTTTCCGCCCTGTCTTTTAATTATTTCAGAACAGATGTATAAACCAATGCCCATGCCGGGATAAGTAGATTGATTATCGCCCTTTACGCGGTAAAATTGTTCAAAAACATTCTTCTGATCTTTTGATGAAATACCTATACCGAAATCCTCAACAGCTAACAAAACGCCATTGTCTTTTTTTTGCGTGTTGATAATAATACTATTCGCTTTTGGTGAATATTTAATAGCATTTGAAATTAAATTATTAAGCACCTGGCTTACCTTATCTCTATCGCCATGCATGGTTACATCAACAACAGAGTGATAGATGATCTGGTGTGTGGTACTTGTTTTTTGCATATCATGTACTACTTCAGTCACTAATTGTTTAAAATCAAAATCCGCATCATTAAACATTAATTTACCTGATTGTATTTTCCTGATATCAAGGAGGTCTTCAATTAGATTTGTGAGCTTATCAACCTGTGTGCCCATTTTTTTTATCATCTTTAATGCCTCCGTTTCTCCTGTTGCTTCCAAAAGGCTTTCAGCAAGCTGGCCGTAAGCTTTGATGGTGGTTACCGGCGTTTTAAGTTCGTGACTGGCTATGGATAGAAAAGTATCTTTTTGTTGTTCCAATATTTTTTGCTCAGTAATATCTTCAACAACGCCTAAAAGTTTTACAGGACTGTTTTGCTCATTAAAAAATACTTTACCGGATATTTTCAACCAATGTCTTGTATTATCTTTTAAACTGATTTTAGTTTCGTAAAATAACCTGCCGCTAACCCGTGCATCATCATAGGCTTTTTGTCTTGAGAGCATATCTTCTTCATTAATTAAAGTAGTCAGCTCATGCCATGCAACAGGATGATCGAACCCAAATAACTGGAAGAATCTTTCATCACCATTAATTTCATTGGTAAGCATATTAATTTCATAAACACCTAACTCTGCAGATTCAATGGCTATCCTGGCCTTTTGTTCAGCGGCTTCAACTTTTTGCCTTGCCATCACCTGCTCTGTTACATCAATGGAAACATTAAGTACACCTTCTATTTTATCATTTTCGTAATAGGGCTGGAAAGCAAGATTTACATATATAGTATTTTCTTTACCATTACGAACAAATGTTACAGGCGTTTCTTTCAATTTTAAAGTTTTACCATCCTGTTTTACTTTATTCAAAAGTTCGATATAGCCCTGGCTACGCATGCCAGGTAAAATTTCAGCTACAGATTTTCCTATAACTTCTGTTCCCTTACCTGCAAGGCTAAGGCCTGCTTCATTTGCAAGTTCCACAATATGCTCCTCGCCCCTTACTAAAGAAAACCCAACAGGGGCCTGCATAAAAAGATTATAAGCCTGCTCGTTTAATATGCGCCGTTCCTCTTTATTTTTTAACTCAACTTCTTCTGTAATATCGTAGCCCGATGCCAAAACGCCTTCTGTTACACCATCATTATTTTTATAAGGCGTATAGCTCAAATTAAAGTATCTGGTAGTAGGCTGATCGCTTCCGGCAAACACCGCTGTGGCGGCAATATTGGGCGCATGAAATGGAACACCGCTTTCAAAAACTTTTTGAAGATGTAATAAAAATGGCTGCCCTTTTATTTCAGGTATCGCCTGCTCAAGCGTTTTGCCAATAAGCTGGCGGCCATGCATTAGCCGGATGTATGCGGCATTGGCAAAAGTGAAGGTGAAATTTTTGCCCCTGAGAATTGCAAAAGGCGCAAAAGCCTGGTCTAAGAAATATTTAAAATTATCATTGGTCGTTTTTTCTTTCTTTTCACTTAAAACTTTTTCTGTTACATTTTCTGATATGTGTATGATGTAGTCAATCTCTCCTTCAGCATTTAGAACCGGTACATTCACCACTGCCCAATAATTTTCGTAGAACAAGCCTTCACTATTGCGGATGTCATTACGCTGCACCTTCATGCGGTGAGGCATCTTTGTTGTTAGTAATTTTTCAAGTGATTTCCGCAGGTTTTTAGCCGCTGTGTTTTTAGAATCATCGGGGTTTTGCGGAAAAGTATCAAATAACTTTTGCCCGGTAAGATGATCTCTTGTGTTATTGGTTGCAGACAACAAATCGTCTGAAACATCAATAATAGTAAAGTCGGGGCTGTTTGGCAAAATCAGAAAACGCAAGCCTGGCATTGAATGAAAGACATGCCTGAAATTAAATTTCCTGCTGGTTATTTTCATTAGATATTAATAAGGCATTCTTTAAAGTACATCAACAAATACAATTAACTACGCTGAAAATAATTGCAATGCAAAACAATGCTAATTACTTTTTTTTTTATCATATCACTTCTAAAAATTATATGAATATATAAGTTTATTGATTCCTGATGATACGGGTTTTTACTATAATTTTTAGTTTCAATATTTCTAAATCCAATTATTATGTAGCAGGCAGGTAATCAATTTTTCAACATTTTATTTTATGAGATGTGTATTAGTATTTCAACACATTAACATTTTGGATCAACACTGCGTTCGATTTAGAAGTAGTTTGCGCCCTGCTTATCAATTGGATAACCTATGAAAAAAATATTGGTAGTTGATAATGAGCCGGGTATTCTGCTGGCAATACATATCATCTTAAATGAGATGAATTTTTCTGTAAAGACTTTACAAAGTTCAACTTATATTAATGCCGAAATAAATTTATTTAACCCTGATCTTATATTATTAGACATATTGTTAGGCGATGCAGATGGACGGGTAATTTGCCGGAACATCAAAGCGCAACCATATTCGCCTTTAGTAATTTTGTTTTCAGCGAATGATATTTTATTGCGGACGTATAAAGATTATGAGGCAGATGGATATATTGCCAAACCTTTTGACATTACCGATTTTGGTAACATGATAAATGATTACTTTAAAAAACGTGCAACAATTTATACATCTGTAATTGCTTAAAATGGTAAGTAAATTTCAATATAAAAAAGCCTTAGGTTATATCTACCTCATCAATGCACTTTTTTTTGTGGTTACGGTAGGTATTCCCATAATGATAATTGCCCTTAACCATAGCCTGTTTATTACCTGCATATCCATTCTTGCTTTGTATAGTATTTATGCTTTCTTACTCATTATATTAGGTGTTACATGGATTGAAAAGCCGGTGAAGAAAAATGAAATTATTGTAAGAGAATATAGAAGACAAGTATAAAAATCACACACCAATTATCTTATTAAATGTATTCAATAAAATTGATGGTTTTAGTAGCGCTGTTGTTAAGTATAAACTCATGTAACCATTCTAAAAAACAAAAGCACACTGTAAAGACAGCTTCAAATTATAATTTCCCTCTTCCAAAAAACTGGACAGAAGAAAAAATTGCCTTTCCTATTGAATTTGCACCGCAAATAAATTATACGGGCTTTGAAAATTTACGTTTTGCACCAGGATGGGAGTTTACCACAAGTGCCGAGCACTGGAGTTATGCTTTTTTATGGTGGCTTAATGATAAGCCCAACATTGATAGAGACATTTTAATAAACAATTTAAATACTTACTACACAGGGTTGGTTGGTCGTAACGTTAAAATAAGACATATACCGGCAAGTAAGTTGGTACCTGTAGTTACTGCATTACAAAAAACCACTACACAGCAAGATGATCTGGAAACTTACGAAGGCACGGTTGTTATTACAGATTATCTTGACATCAATTATAATCCCATCACCTTAAATATCAGGATACATAAAAAAGATTGTTCTCATACAGCGTTTATTTTTCAAATTTCTCCCAAGCCGCCTCAACATAATATATGGCAACAGTTAAATATGCTTAACCGGGAATTTAAATGTGATGAGTAATAATTTAACTAATTACCGATACAAGTATATTTTCTGAAAATTTCCTGGATACATTTAATTGATTATTGTCTTTAAAGCTAATGATCAATGAGCCATCATAAGCAATTTTTTCAACTACTTTTATTTTTGTACCGATAGCAATTTTTAATTGTTTTAAATACTGAAGGAAAACAGCAGAAGTATCCCTGACCCCTACCACCTGCAGGCTTTTACCTCTATCAATTTCTGAAAGTACACTTCTTTGCTTTTGCACTAATTTTCCATTTGCAGATGGTATCGGGTCACCATGCGGATCGTATTTTGGGTATTTTAAAAAATTTTCCAGCCGGAGAATTAGTTGTTCTGAATGAATATGCTCAAGCTGTTCAGCAATATCATGAACTTCATCCCAGCCAAATTTTAATGTACCATGCAGAAATACTTCCCAAAGCCTGTGTTTGCGGATAATAAGAATGGCCATCTGCTCCCCTGTTTTAGTCAATTGTACTTTTTTATACTTTTCATAGGTCACCAATTTTTTAACGGTTAGTTTACGCAACATATCGGTAACAGTAGAAGGTTTGGTATTTATCTTTTCTGCTATTCTGTTTGTAGATGTATCAAACGTTTTATCTTTTTCAGACAATGTATAGATTGCCTTTAAATAATTCTCTTCCGTAAAACTTAATATCACAGGTGCCATCTCATAAAAGTATTAATATTATATGGTTTAAAAAGTTTGAGTAGCAAAACTTTATTTTTAGAATAATCAAATAAAAGCTAAATTGCGGCTGTATGAGTCGTAATTACTATATCGCACTGTTGTTTATATTTTCACTTCTCGCAGGCTATTTCTCCTGTTCAAAAATTCTACCGGGTCTTCCAAAAGATGATGAGATTCTTGATGGCCCTGTGGAGGGATTAACTTCCGAACAGAACAGGCGGTTTCTTCGTGGTGATGCGGCTTTTAATGAAGAGATATTCGACCAGGCAAAAGGTTTGGGGCCATTGTTTGTTAACAATTCCTGTGGTAGTTGCCATGCCGGCGATGGTAAGGGACATCCCTTTTCAACCCTAACCAGGTTTGGACAGATAGATTCAACAGGAAATACATTTTTACATTTAGGCGGTCCGCAATTACAACACAGGTCAATCATCGGGTTCCAGGCGGAGAAAATCCCTGCAGACGCAGCTGTTGCCAGCTTTACACCGCCGGCTAATACAGGCTTAGGGTTTTTTGAAGCAGTCACGGATGCCACCATATTATCTCTTGCTGACGAAAACGACATTGATCGGGATGGCATATCCGGTCGCCCTAATTGGATATACCCACCGCACTATGCTTTAATACGTCCGGGATCAACCATAAGAAATGGAAAATATATTGGTCGCTTTGGAAAAAAATCATCAGTATATGACCTGCTGCAACAAACAGTAAATGCCTACAATCAGGACATGGGTATTAATTCAACCTATGAGCATTTCAGCACTTACAACGGCCAGGAGGCAGACCCTGAAATATCCAACCAAACCGTGCAGGATGTAGTGTTTTACCTGCAAACGCTTAGGGCACCTATACAGCGCCACCAGGGCAATGCACAAGTTCAATCCGGCAGGAAATTATTTACCACAACCCTTTGTAGTAAATGCCATGTGCCCGAATTGCAAACAGGAGATTTTGCAGTTATAGCTTTATCTAATAAGAATTTCCTGCCTTTTACAGATATGCTTTTACACGACATGGGACCAGCGCTTAATGATGGTTATACAGAAGGCTCAGCATTACCGTCTGAATGGCGTACACCGGCTTTATGGGGTTTAGGCTTATCTCAAAATTCGCAGGGCGGGCAGGTATTTTTAATGCATGATGGCCGGGCAAGAAGTATAGAGCAGGCCATAGAATTGCATGGTGGGGAAGCACAGCAAAGCAAAGAAACTTTTATGCAGTTGAATGATAATGACAAAGCTCAATTGATGGCCTTTTTAAGATCATTGTAATCCTGACAAATCAATATGAAAAGAAGATCCTTCATTAAAAATAGTTGTACGGCCTGTTTGTCATTTTCTGTGCTACCGCTCTTGCTTGGCAGTTGTGCAACACTGGCAAATACTACAGGAAAAATTACAAAAGATGGCCTTATGCTTAGCACAGAAGATTTTATAATAAAAGAAAAAGACAGCAGTGCATACCGGTCATTTTTAGTTGTACGAAATGATGCACTTAAATATCCTGTTTGTGTATACAGGTTTAATACAAACGACTATTCTGCAATATGGATGAAGTGTGCTCACCAGGGCGCAGAACTTCAGGCTGCAGGCGATACTTTACAATGCCCGGCGCATGGTAGTGAATTTAATAATAAGGGACAGGTTACTAACGGGCCGGCCAGTTCTAATCTCCGCACATTTACCGTTACAGTAAGCGGTAGCGAACTTTTTATTGACCTAAGAAAACAATCATGAAGTACATACTTGTATTAATACTGCTGAGTTTACGATGTGCCACTTCAATAGCCCAGATAGATCCTGAACTCTTGAGAACATCACATCATGATTCAGGAAGCCTTACACTAAATATGGATGCTGTTTATGACCGCCCATTTATACAACCCGGTAAATTGCCAGTTTCATTAGGTGGCTATGTTGAAGGCAATTACCAATACATTGGAAAAAATGGGATAACAGAAGGACACCAGTTTCAATTCAGGAGACTGACTTTATTTGTGTCATCTACAATATCCAAACGTTTAAAATTTTTAACAGAAATAGAATTTGAAGATGGTGCAAAAGAGATCAATATAGAGTTTGCCTCTGTTGACCTGGAAATATTCCCCTTATTGAATTTCAGGGGCGGAATTATCATGAATCCTATTGGGGCATTCAATCAAAATCATGATGGGCCTAAATGGGAATTTGTGGACAGGCCCATATCGGCAACACAGTTATTACCGGCTACATTTAGTAATGTAGGCTTTGGCTTGTATGGTAAAAAATCTAGCAATAAGTGGGTGTATGCTTACGAAGCTTATCTAACCAATGGCTTTGATGAAAGCATTATTGATAATGCCGAGAATAAAACTTTTTTACCTGCTGCCAGGCAAAATGCTGAACGGTTTGAAGAAAGCTTTAATGGCACCATGCTATTCACAGGCAAGTTTGCTGTGCGAAACCGTGACATAGGAGAAGTTGGGTTATCATACATGGGCGGCGTTTACAACAAGTTTAAACAAGATGGTTTGGTACTTGATAAAAAAAGACGGGTAAATGTTTATGCCGTTGATTTCAACACAACCATCCCAGTTTTAAATACATTTATTAATGCAGAGTATGCAGTAGTAAGCGTTGATATAGCAGATACTTACACAGAACAACGCTTAC
>JANLXV010000271.1:0-1559 GCA_031365305.1 Chitinophagaceae bacterium | reverse complement strand
GCGGCCCGAAAATCTATTAATAGTCATCAGGTGTTTTCAATACAGCATAAGGTTTAATTATTCTCAATAATTGAAAGCAATTTTCCTTTCTCTTTTTCCCAATTCAACAGCTCATTGGCTAACTGATAATTGGCTTTTCTTTGTTGCAGAAGTATAGCCTCATTTTTATAAGCTGTAATAGCAGCCTTTAATTGCGGTATATTATTGCTCTCAAAAGACAGGCCTGCTTTATGCTGTTCATTAAAACTTTTTTGGGCAGCAGTCTCAGAAAAAATGATGGCATTGCCTGCGAGTAAACAGGTGAATATTTTATTGGTTAAGCATATATTCCTGTTGTTGGGTATTGCCAGTTCGAGGGCCAGGCCCACATCAAATTGCGAGGCGAAAGAAGGCAGTTGATCCGGGTCAATCACGCCTGCAAAATGAATCGCCTGTTTTACGGCCGGCGCATGTTTCTCAATGTAAGTTATTACATCACTGTTTAGCCTGCCGGCCAGGGTTAAATGAATAGATGGATCTTTTAATTCTTCCAATGCTTTAAAAACGATTTCCAGGCCACGGTTCAGGCCAATGGTTTGGCTGAACCAAAACAATTGTAATGTATCGTCCCTAACAGCTTTCAATCTGAATACCGGTTGCTGACTTAAGGGAAAACAATTTAAAATGGTGATCAAATCTTTTTTACGTAATGCAGGAAAGTTTTTGTGAACCTTATCTGCAATCAGAGGGCTGGCAGCAGTGATGTAATTTAAGGCAGGCACATATTTATTTTCTAAGTACAGTATTCTTTTTAGATCATGCGGCGTTATATTTTCAACCTCTTCACGATGATAATCTTCAAAATCAAAACCGCATTTGGTATGATGATGTTGCGCAGCTTTTATGGCAACAGGTAGTGCTCCGAGATTATGGCCGATGTACCAATCTGCTTTTATTGCTATGGCAGCTTTCAATAATTCATCGTAACAACGGGCCTGCGCTCTTTCAGCAAAATTCACTTTGTTGCCAAATGTTTTATTAAGCTGCCGGTAAATTTTCCATCGTAATCGTTTGAGTGCATATAATATCTTTTGGCTTACCGGGCTGCCACCTATTAATTGATGCTGCCATTTTACATTTTTTAAAAGTGAGTGATCTGCTGCAATTGCCCAGTTGATCCAGAAACAATATAAGAGTGTTACCGTATAGCCTGCAGCCCGGAAAGCCTCAGCTTCTTTTACTATTCTCGGATTTACTGAAGGCTGACCGGTCGTTATCAGGACAATATGCTTTATGCCCATCTTTTATGAGCCAGCAGCGAAGAATCTTTTTTTACAAAGAACATGTCTATCTGAAAAAGGGCATCATCATAAGGCCGCCGCATCAGTTGAGAAATATCATAGGCCTGGTAGTTTTCAGCCTCCATAAAATTTACAACTTCAGTTAACAGCGGTACCGTTTCGCCATCATGCATCAGCGATACTTCTAACTGGCAAACCTCTGCATTGGAAAGCGATTGTTTGGCACCTTTCAAAACTTCAAGCTCATGGCCCTGTACATCAATCTTTATAAAATCCGGC
>JANLXV010000269.1:0-7706 GCA_031365305.1 Chitinophagaceae bacterium | reverse complement strand
TTGCCTGTCGTACACTGCATTTACCATATTTAGTTTCCCGATCTCCCCGGCGGCTAATAATTCTTTCGCTTTTGCCAAACCAATGCTGCTTACACGCTGGCTGCCTACCTGTAACACTTTGCCGGATTTCTTTTGTGCTTCTATTACATCAGGCCCTTCACTTATTTTGTACACCATCGGCTTTTCGCAATACACGGCTTTACCTTTTGCCAAGGCATCTTTGGTGATGCGGGCATGCCAGCAATCTGTGGTGGCAACAATTACCGCATCTATATCGCTCTTATCTAAAAGGTCTTTATAGTTTCTTGTGGTAAAAAGATCGGTGCCAAATTTTTCTTTAGCGTTCACCAGCCTGCCTGTGTACAGATCACAGATACCGGCCAGTTCTACGCCTGGTACTTTCAAGGCTGTCTCCAGATCGAAATGCCCCTGTACGCCATAACCAATAACACCAAGCCTTATCTTATCTCCAACGGATATTTTCTTGTCATAAAATAATGTTCTTTCTTCTGCCTTTTCTTTAGCAGCCAGGCTTGTTAAAGGTGCTACAGCGGCCAGTATACCTGTGGCGCCGATTTGTTGTAAAAACCTTCTGCGGGATGACTCATTTTGTTTTGACATATAGTGTTTTATTTTATGATTGTTACTTAGTGAAAAAGTGTTTATTCCAGCCTGACTCACAAAGGTTTTCTGCCATGTTCAGCGTTTGTTGCCCTATGCAGTAATGGAGCGCTCCGGTCTTTTCGATAAATAAATTTAAGTAAGGCTAATGGCAATATTCAATTTTTCTTTAATAGATTTTAATACAACTAACCCTTGTAAGAAAATTTATGTTATCCCGTGATAAACAAGCTTTATTTTTGTTCAGTATTGACAGGCTATACCCAAAATTTTCTGAGGGAATGAACAGTAAAAATATACAAGTGCAATTCCGTGAACACTATGGCGGAAAATGGTCCGGGGTTACTATGGGCACTATTGAAGAGATGCAGATATTTACAAATACATTAAAACAAATTGCTGCCTGAAAAGAATGAATCCCGAATCTGACACAGTGCGCCTGTCAATTTCACAAATCACTGATCACTTTTTGAAAAACTGCACTAAGTATTTTATCGGCTTTGCCTGCCACTGCAATGATCTCCCGGATATTTACAGGCTTTAAATTTTTAGGATCACATTCATCTGTAACCACACTTACAGCCGCACACCGCAAGCCTGCGTGGTTAGCCACAATAACTTCGGGCACAGTGCTCATGCCTACCAGGTCGGCACCAATTTTTTTTAAATAGTTATACTCTGCTTTTGTTTCCAGGTTTGGCCCAGGCACGGCTGAATAAATGCCTTTTCGCATTTTGATCTTAAGTGCTTTTGCAGCATTCCTGATCAGTTTGTTTAAGTCTTTATTGTATGGTGCGCTCATGTCTACAAAACGATTACCAAACGTTGCATCGTTCAATCCTCTTAACGGATTATCAGGCAGCAGGTTGATGTGATCTTTTATAATTACCAGGTCTCCTTTGCGCATTTTTAAATTCATGGCGCCGGCAGCATTGCTTAGTAATAAATATTTTACACCTAAGGCATGCAATATTCTTATAGGGAAAGTTACCTGTTGTAAAGTATAACCTTCATAATAATGAAAACGGCCCTGCATGGCAATTACTTTTTTGTCACCAATTGTTCCAACTATTAATTGTCCTTTATGAAACTCAACAGTAGCTGCAGGAAAGTTGGGGATATCTGCATAAGCAATCGAATGCTCAATATGCATTAGCTGGATAAAGGAATCAAGACCGGTGCCTAACACAATACCAACTTCAGCGCCAATAAAACCTTTCTGTGCCAGGAATGTTGTAGTTTCTTTAATCTTCTCAATTAATTGTTCCATATACTTTTAATGGTTTAAAACTTTAGGCCATCTTAAACCGTAATTTAGTTAATGAAAAAGAGAGCATTCATATTTCTATCTATTTTATTACTGATGGCAGTTATACATAAAAGTTTTGCAGTGGTCAAAAATGATTCATTAAGTTCTGCCTTAATTAAAACCGCACAACAATTATTATTGGCTGCAAAAACTAACGAAGCCACTGATTCATTTGAAAACGTATTGCGCCATTCGTCAAAAACGGAACTGCAAAACTTGGTTTCTGATAAGGATAAAAAAGCTTTTTGGTTAAATATTTATAATGCATATACCCAGATATTATTGCAAAAAAATCCGGGTGCTTATAAAAAGCGGAGCACATTTTTCAATAATAAGGCCATAAATATTTGCGGGCATCAGCTAAGCCTCGATGATATTGAACATGATCTCCTTCGGCGGTCAAAAGTAAAATGGGGTTTTGGTTACATTAATAAATTATTTCCGGGTAAATTTGAAAAACAACACAGGGTTGCTGCGGTTGATTACAGGATTCATTTTGCACTGAATTGCGGGGCAAAAAGCTGTCCGCCGATTGCCTTTTATGATCCTGTAAATATAGAGCAGCAACTGGATTTAGCCACACGCTCTTATCTAAGCACTGAAGCTGAATATAATGACAAGACGCAAACTGTTTATTTACCTGCAACCATGGGATGGTTCCGGGGTGATTTTGGCGGAAAGAACAACATGCTCACTTTATTAAAAAAACTAAACATTGTTCCGTCAAATCAAAATGTTGCGATACGATTTAAAAAATACAATTGGAATTTGTTTCTCGATAATTATAAAAATGAATAACCTATGAGCAATCATTATTACAATGCCGCAGACCTCAGCAAATTTGGCGCCGTGGGGGAGTATCAAAAAGAAATGGCTGATAAATTTTTTTCCTGGTATGGCGAAGTGTTTAAGGACAGCGCTTTAACAGCAAAGGAAAAATCTCTTGTGGCATTAGCAGTGTCTCATGCAGTGCAGTGCCCGTATTGTATTGATGCTTACAGCAGCGATGCTTTTGAAAAGGGCTGGAGCGAAGCCCAGATGATGGAAGCCGTGCATGTGGCAGCAGCCATAAAAGGCGGCTCTGCTTTGGTACACGGTGTGCAGATGATGAATAAGATAAAAGAAATAGCCATGTAATTGCTGCGTTAAAGTTCAAGTATCTCTTATATGAAATCACTTAAAGCTGAAGGAAGTTTACTGGCAAATGCAGCGTACCAGGTAGATCTATTAACCTCTGATAATAACGCTTACCGCCTGGTGCCTTTTCAGCAAAAGCTTGAGCTAACAGGCCTATACCCTTTGAAACCGACAGCCCCGGAAGTTTTTCAAATTAACGTTGGTAAAATGTGTAACCAGGTTTGTAAACATTGCCATGTTGATGCGGGGCCAGACAGGAAGGAGATTATGACCAGGAAAACCATGCTGCAATGCCTGGACGTATTGAGAGAAAATCCATCATTTAAAACTGTTGACCTTACCGGTGGAGCGCCTGAACTTAATCCTGATTTCCGTTGGTTTGTACAAGAAATAAAATTATTGGGAAGGCATATTATTGTACGCTGTAACCTTACCATTATTCTTGCCAATAAAAAATTTTATGACCTGCCTCACTTTTATAAGCAACATAATATTGAAGTAGTATCCTCTTTACCATTTTATTCAAAAGAAAGAACTGACAGGCAAAGAGGTGATGGTGTATTTGAAGACTCGATCAAGGCCTTAGCTATGTTAAATGCGGTGGGGTATGGTGTTCCTGGCTCAGGTCTCATTTTAAATCTTGTGTACAATCCGGCCGGTGCTTTTCTTCCACCTGCACAGGCTTCGCTTGAGGCCGATTATAAAAGATCATTGTTCACTGATTTCGGCATTACATTTAATAATCTTTTTGCCATTACAAATTTACCGATCAGCCGTTTTCTTGATTACCTGCTTGCGAGCGGTAATTATGAAACCTATATGGAGAAGCTTATACATGCCTATAATCCTGCAGCCGCTTCTAACGTTATGTGCAGGAATACGATTTCTGTTGGATGGGATGGCTTTCTTTACGACTGTGATTTTAACCAGATGCTTGATCTGAAAATTGACAGCCGGTCAAACCATCTTACAAACTTTGATTTTAATGCACTTAAACAACGGGACATTGTTATAAACCAACACTGCTATGGCTGCACTGCCGGCGCAGGCTCAAGCTGTGGCGGCGCCGTTGCCTAATAATATCTAATTGAAAAAAGCCCTCATCATTTTTGTGCGCAACCCTCAACGTGGTAAAACAAAAACACGGATAGCTGCTGTTTTAGGCGATGAAGCAGCGTTGCAGGTTTACAAAACGTTATTGCACAAAACACATAGTATCACTCAAACTATTGATGCCCGTAAATATGTATTTTATGCTGATTATATAAACCGGAATGACTTATGGGATGAAGAAAATTTTTTGAAAGAGCTGCAGCATGGAAATGATCTTGGAGAAAAAATGAAGCATGCTTTTAATGATGTATTCAGTAAAGGTTTTGATGAAGTGATCATCATTGGCAGCGACTGTTACGATCTTACTGCGGCTATTATCTCTGAAGCTTTTGCCGCTCTTTCGCAGGCAGAGGTTGTAATTGGCCCCGCAAAAGATGGCGGATATTACCTGCTTGGCATGAACAAATATTATGATCTTTTTGATGATATTCAATGGAGCTCTGCAGGCGTATTACGGGCTACGCAATTAAAAGCTCATGCGCTTAAATTATCTGTGCATTTGGTGCCGTTGCTGAATGATGTAGATGAAGCTGCTGATATTACGTTTGACTATTAAGGTCATTTTATTTTATTTATACGGAGCATGTTTATCATAAATGCCGGCAAGGGCTTGTTGGCCTTTCTCTTTCTTAAATCGTAATACCAGCCTAATTTCTTAACTACGGGTATTTTGTGGGTTTCCACTAATTCAATCAACGTACCGTCGGGGTCTTCGATATAACAAAACCGGCCCGAAGAGTTTTGCATGCCAAAGGAAGTATCACTATCTACGGTAAAAGCGACGTTTTGCTGCACGAGAGTCGCTTTCAGGGCTTCCATGTTCAATACATCAAAACACAGATGTATAAAGCCGCAATCACCCCATTGCCTGTTTTCAAATAACCATTTCCCCGGCCTGGTTAAGTTCTGTACTAACTCAATAGTTACATCGCCAAACAAATGAGAAAAAGCACCCCGGTTATTCTTTTTTTTCTTAAGAATAGCCACACGAAAAAAGCTCTTATTCCCCTTTGCATCCAATTGATGTGTTACCGCAGTTTCAACGATACATGGCGACAAAAGCTTTTCGTAAAAAGCTATTGATTTAGTGAGATCGCTCACACCAATTACAGCACCCATCACCCCGCCAACAAGTTTTTCTTTGCCAATAAAATCAGGTGAGTTGCTTATCTCAAAAGTATTATTGTAATTGTCTGTAACATAAAAATTGCCCCCCTCTTTCATTCTGACATGCTTTCCCATGGATTGAAAATGCGCTTGTGCTTTACATAAACAGGGCGTCTTAATTTTGCAGGCGAATATGCCTATATCACCATATACCGGTGTTGGTTGGTGAGCCGGGGTTTTTGAGAGAAACTGCCATATCTCAAAACCACCGCCGCCGCAAAGGTTCATGGTTAGTATGGCTTGCCTTGTATGAATTTCGTGACCTGTGTACCTGCTCATTAAAGAGGCCTGGTTGGTATCGTCAAAAATCAATACATCCATGCCAAACAATTTGTTATAATACTGCTTAGCCTCCAGTGCATTGATTACGCCAATGCCTATTTGTTGTATACCGGTAATAAGGTCATGCATGATTAACATTTACGATGAAGCGCAGCTTGCAGATGTTGTTATGATATTTATGCGATCCGGCATAAATCACCTTAATAATTAAGTAGTTTTTTATACATAGCAACCATTTGCTGCTGCGACTTTCCCTGTTTATACATCTGCACAATTTTACGGTTTGCAAGAAGTATAGCGAGCCAGCTATTGGTATCGTATTTCCTGGCGGATACGAGTGCAGGTTTATCAAATATTTTATACTTCGCAAGTTTCTTAGCTCTTGTTACAATATCATAATCTTCCATGATCTGCATAGTTGCTTTAAAGCCGTTCAAACGGTTAAACAGGTCTTTTGTAATGAACAAAGTTTGATCACCACCATAACATATAAACCAGTCGAAGCGGGTAAAGTAAGCATTAATTTTAAGGAGAGATTTTCCGGAATCAAATTTTGTTTGATACCTGCCAAAACTAAAGCCGTGATTCACGGCTTCTTTAATATCAGTAAGGAAATTTAAAGGCGGCCTGCAATCTGCATGTACAAAATACAGCACTTCACCTTTAGCCTGGCAAGCGCCGTAATTCATTTGTGCGGCACGGCCTTTCTCGGTAGAGCTTAAGGCAATAACACCACAATCTTTTGCATGTTGAATAGTGTTATCCTTACTCTGCCCATCACTTACAATTACCTCCGCCTCTCTGCCTGTTTCCTGTTTTAAATAATTGACAAGCGAACGGATATTGCCGGCTTCGTTATATGTTGGGATAATAATACTTAACCACGGCTCATTCATTGTTACGAAACGATTAATACAGCAGTTAAAATCTTGCAGCCAGTGTAGCGCCAAACGTAAACGGACTTCCTAAATGCACTGCACCAAAATCATAGCCATAGCTCACATATTTTTTGTCACCAAGATTTCTTCCCCATAATAAAATAGAATAATTTTTTATAGACACGCCTGCGCTGGCGTTAAACACGCTGTAAGCAGATTGCTCCAGTGTATTGGCCAGATCAAAATATTGCTTGCCTAAATATTTCCATTCACCCCGAAAGGTCAGTTTGCAAGAGTTATCTGCAGATAGAGCAGCGCTATACTGGGCAGCGAGCAGTGAGGTAACAGCGGGTGTAAAGATTTGCCTTTTACCTTTTAAGTTTACTTCGCCACCATTCTGAGATAATTTAAGCGTATTATATTCTGCATCTGTATAACCAAAGCTGTAGTTCAGTTCAAGCCCTTTGGCTAAAGTAGAATTTACTTCTGCCTCAACACCTTTGCTGGTAAGTTTTCCGCTATTCTTTGTAATGGTTACTGCATCAGGCAATACAAGTGTTGGCACCTGTACATCAGTAACCGTTGAGTAAAAAGCAGAAACATTCAATGTTAAACGGTTATCTAACAGTTGTGCTTTATTTCCAACTTCAATGTTGTTGCTGTGTTCAGGTTTGTAAGCATATAATGCCGGTACAGACGGATCAGAACTGAGAGAAGTTAAGCCACCTGCTCTAAAGCCTTTACTATATGTTGCATAAAATGTGTTGTTTTCAGTAGAGTGAAAAGCAATACTCACTTTTGGAGAAAAAGCATTAAAGTTTGCAGTGGCGGAAGTATCTGGCCTGGTTTGAAAAGCCGGGTTTGGATCAGGGTCTTTCTGGTATTCACCTAAAACACTTTGTTTTTTCTTTTCATGATCATAACGCAGGCCGGCAGTAAAGTCAAGCTTTGGAGAAAGGGAATAAGTGCCTTGTCCATAAAATGCAATACCGTTTGATTTTGCTTTTGTGGTATTGATCAAAGAAAAATCAGTATCAGGTGCGCCAAACATAGCGGCATCTGCACCAAAAATAGTTGCCTGTTTTACGTCATTTATCTGATGAAATAAATATGTGCCTAATGCCCATTTAAAAGGGTTTGATTCGTCTGCTGAAGAAGATAATTTTAATTCTTCCGTCAGCACTTTTACGGTATTAAAA
>JANLXV010000244.1:0-11294 GCA_031365305.1 Chitinophagaceae bacterium | reverse complement strand
CTTTAAGCTGCCAGTTGAGTTTTTTACTGATTTCATAAGCCGCAACTTCGCCGATCCGTTCAAGATTTCTCCTGAACCGCATGCGGTCATTTTGCACATCCACATCTCTTAACTCACTAACCCAGTTACTCACCAAAGAATGTTCATCACTAAGATTGATAACCATATTTGAAAATTATGGTGAGACTTATTTATTTAAAATTAATTTGAACAAATCTAAATTCTATATTCGGCAATGTAAAAACAAATTATGCTGTACAGGGTGATCGGGTTAATGAGTGGAAGTTCTTTAGACGGGCTTGATATTGCTTATGTTCATCTGCTGGAAACCCGTGGCAGGTGGACTTTTGAGATTCATGCGTCAAGTTGCATTCCATACAGCCCTTCGTGGAAAGACCGTTTAAAAAATGCGACATCACTTAATGCAAAGGATTACCTGTATTTACATAGCGCCTATGGGAAGTATACCGGCGAACTGGTAAATACTTTTATTGAAGACCATCAGCTTGCACACCAGGTTCATCTCATTAGTTCACACGGGCATACCACTTTTCATGATCCGGCAAAACAAATGACTGCGCAACTCGGCAATGGCGCTGCAATAGCTGCTGTTACAACCTTACCCGTTATCAGTGATCTGCGGGCTATGGATGTTGCGTTTGGAGGGCAAGGCGCTCCTATTGTACCTATCGGCGAAAGGCTATTGTTTGAAGATTATAACCTGTTTCTAAACCTCGGCGGCATTGCTAATTTATCGTTTCATACAAAGGGTAATGATACAGGTAGTGTTATTGCATTTGATGTATGCCCCTGCAATCGCATACTAAATATGCTTGCAGAAAAACAGGGGGCAGATTTTGATAAAGATGGTCAGATCGCTGCTGCAGGTACTGTCAACAAAGAGTTATTACAACAACTAAATCAGTTAGGTTATTATAATCTGAATCCGCCAAAATCATTAGACAATAACTTTGGAACTCATACAATTTATCCATTAATAGAAGCAACGGGAATTACTGATCAGGATTGCATGCGAACCTACATTGCACATATCAGTCAGCAAATAACAACCAGTATCAAAAATAATATTAACACCATAGAGAACGTTAAGCTGTTGATCACCGGCGGCGGGGCGTTTAATACTTTTTTAGTTGAAGAGTTGAAAAAAGCGCTTAAAGAAATTAATGTGTCTGTTGATATACCTGATGAAGAAGTTGTTCAATATAAAGAAGCGCTGATAATGGCCCTGATAGGAGTATTAAGATGGCGGGAAGAAACAAATGTATTATCATCAGTAACCGGTGCTGCAAAGGATAGCATTGGTGGCGCTTTGTGGCTTGGCGCACAAGGTTTGTAGTTTAACAATCTATGTGGGCAAAATAAATTTTCTTGCAAAAAATAATGGTATGAAAAAACGTATGGTTTTCTTTTTAGCCGGCTTAATTTTTTTAAACTCCTGCGACACTGCTGAAATACAAATAAATGGCGATAAGCAGGATTATGACCAAACCAAAGAAAGCCTATTAAAAAAAGAGACCAAAGACCCCCTATCGTTTTTAAGAGTGAGTGGCACAGATAAGCGGAATCTTGTAGGGCAAACCGTGGTTAAAGGCAAGCTGGTAAATACGGCTACGCTTGCTGTATTTAAAGATGTAGATGTAGAATTAAAATTTTACAGCAAGACAGGTGCTTTGCTTGAAACAGATAAAGAAACCTTTTACGAAATTATTCACCCGGGAGAGGCGAAGGATTTTAAAACAAAATACTTTGCCCCGAAAGGCACTGATAGCGTGGCACTAAAAGTTATTGCAGCAAAGAATACGCCTTGATGAAAAATCTTTTACTGATAGTTTGCTTACTTGTTCAACAATAATTTACATGAATGAAGAAGACTGTGAATATGAAATAATAATAAAAAGAAGAAGGAATTGGGGAATAGCACTTTACACGGGTTTTTGGATTCTTGGTTGCTTTGGAATTTTAATAACAGTAAGTATTAGCTTATTATTCTTGAACAGATCCAGATTAACTGTAGAGATTGTTTTCTTAATGCTATTATTTTTAATTCCTTCACTGGTAGTCGTAAAAATATTCCTATGGAATTTGAGAGGCAAAGAAAAAATATCCATTCAAGATGGAATATTAAAAATCGAAAAATTAGGCACAATCCTTAAAGTTCCTAAATATTTTAAAATAAGAGAATTAGATACACTCTCTTTTGAGAAAGAGACTTCGTTTCTATGGAAACCCTCAATTTGGGGTCTCACCGGAGGGAATATTCATTTTAATTACATTTATAAGAAAAAATCTTTTGGTCAAACTGTTGATGAATTCGAGGCAATTAAAATAATTGAAAAAATTAATTCAATAATAAAAATACTGAAATCAAACCCGATACCATAGCAACACCTTGTTCTGTAAAAGCATTAGGCAATTTTCTTCTTCCTACCCAATTGATGTCTCATTTTGCGACTTCAAGTTTTGCTGAAACGAATTTTGATAGCCTTTATGGCTTAAAACCTATTCTTTGTCTTGGCTCTTGTGGTGGAGTTAATAATTGCTTAAGGGCTTCGAAAATCATTTGAAGGTTTTCATCATGCACTGTTACTTTCCTTTCTAACTGTTCCAACTTCAACAAAATATCTTTATTAGTTAAAAGCATTTCTTTCATTTTAGTAAATACTCTTATAATTTGTATGTTTACAGAAATGGCAGTAGCACTGCCTAATACACTTGACAACATTGCTACACCCTGCTCAGTAAAAGCCATGGGGGTATATCTTGCACCTCCCCAACTTGTGGTGCCAAATTGGCTCCTCAAGTCAGCAAACTCCTGCCCGGATAGTTCAAACATAAAATCTTCAGGAAAACGCTGCAAATTTCGTCTTACCTGCCTTTTTAACTGTTTAGTTTCCACATTCTACATAGCTGCTAATTCAAAATCCAGCATTACTTTTTTGTCTCGAATAAGATAAATCTTATTAATAATTTTTTCTTCTACAATTTTAACCAAACTTTCTTTCTTTGCCATCTTACTTCATTTTTAATTCTGCAATCAATTCTAAAGAACATCTCAATAAAGACATTAATAATGCATCAAACAAACCCAAATTTATCCCCATCAAACAAACCTTTATCACTAAGTTTTAAATGCGGTATCACCAGCAACGCCATAAATGATAATGTCATGAATGGTGCAGATAATGTTGAGCCGAACGCTTTTGCAGTTATATCTAATTTGGTGTATTGCGCAGCAATTTTATAGCCATCTTCATTACTCATAAGGCCGGCTATAGGTAGTGGTAATACTTCCTTTATATCAGTTTTGATATCAACACAGGAAATACCACCCCGGTTTTGAATAACAAGGTTTATAGCCTCACAAATATTTTCATCATCTGCACCAACAGCAATGATGTTATGACTATCATGCGCCACCGATGATGCAATAGCCCCTTGTTTTAAAGTATAATTTTTAATAAAAGCTTTGGCTACAGGTGCTTTGGCGTAACGATTCATTACAACAATTTTTAAAATATCATTCTCTGTATCGCTTACCAGTTTTCCTTGTAGTTCTTTGACGGCAATTTTTAATTGGCTAGTAATTAATTGCCCATCCAGCGCTTCAATTACGGGAAATATATTTATATCTTTTTCTTTTTTGATTTCAAGATCCTTTACAGTGCAGGGCTCAACATTAAAGTGGTTGATCTCTTCTTCTTTTGTAGAGCTGATAAGTGAAGTGCCGCTTTCTGCTACCATTATGCCATCAATGTAAGTACGATATACTTTAAAATTTTTAAGATCATTTACTATGATAAAATCTGCCGCATCGCCTATGCCGAGTTGCCCCACCTGCATTTTGTAGTGTTCTACAGGATTATTGCAGGCGGCCTTCAACACTTTAAAAACATCAATGCCTTTTTCAACAGCACGGGCACACAATTCATTGATATGACTTTTGACCAAACTGTCCGGGTGCTTGTCATCGCTGCAAAACATCATATTATCAAAATGGTCATTCAACAACTCAGCCAACGCTTCAAAATTTTTAGCAGCGCTTCCTTCTCTTATGATGATCTTCATACCATAACTCAATTTTTCCAAGGCCTCTTCTGCAGTAAAACATTCATGATCTGTTGATATACCCGCTTCAATATATTGCCTGGCATCATCTCCCCTGAGACCCGGCGCATGGCCATCAACCGGCTTATCCATTTTTTTTGCCGCTTCAATTTTCAGCAATACTTCCTCATCATGATTCAGCACACCGGGAAAGTTCATCATCTCACTTAAATACGCAATCTCCGGCCTTTGCAGTAATTGGGTTACCTCACCGGAAGTGATTGTTGCGCCTGAGCTTTCAAAGATTGTAGCCGGTACACAGCTTGGTGCGCCAAAGTAAAATTTAAACGGCACAGACTTACCATTAGCGATCATATAATTTATACCATCTATACCGCACACATTGGCAATTTCATGCGGGTCACTAACAGTGGCCACGGTGCCATGCACAACGGCAAGCCTTGCAAACTCTGATGGTATAAGCATGGAGCTTTCAATATGAACATGCGCATCTATAAAGCCAGGTAAAATATATCCTTGCAGGTTTTCAGATGAAGCCAGTTCTGTGATGCTTAAAATCCTGCCATCGGTTACTTCCAGTTTTCCAGGGAAAATTCTATTTCCTTTTATATCTACAATATGTCCTGTGATTATAAAATGCATGATGTCGTTTTAGTATTGACCCCGGTTACAGTAATAAATATCAATTAAAAAAATTTGAACCCTAAATTTGGCACTCATAATTTTAGCTATGCAAAAATATTTCCTCTTTGTTATCTGTCTTTGTTATTGTACGGTTGGTTTCAATCAAAAAAAGCAAGATCAGAAACCTGTTGCGCAATCATCGTTTGACAGTATGTTGCTCTCTAAAGTAAAATACAGGCTGGTAGGCCCTTTCAGGGGAGGAAGAAGCGGAACAGTGGCAGGAGATTACCAGGAAAAGAACGTATTTTATTTTGGAGCCACAGGTGGCGGTGTTTGGAAAACTATAGACGGCGGCGGTAACTGGACCAACATTTCTGATAAATATTTTGGTGGTTCAATTGGCAGTGTAAGTGTTGCGCCCTCTGACCCCTCAGTGTTATATGTTGGCGAAGGCGAAAATACTTTAAGAGGAAATGTAAGTGAAGGCTTTGGGATGTGGCGCAGTGATGATGGCGGAAGAACCTGGAAAAATATTGGACTAAAGGATACGAGGCATATTTCAAGAATTGTGATCCATCCTAAAAACCCTGATATAGTTTGGGTAGCAGCAGTTGGTCACCTTTTTGGAGACAATGACGAAAGAGGCATTTTTAAAACGGTAAATGGTGGTAAAACCTGGAAGAAAGTTTTGTTTAGCAATAAGAGCAGCGGCGGCATAGAACTGGTAATGGAACCCGGCAATGCTTCTGTATTTTATGCAGCAACGTGGACGGTTAAACGCACACCTTACAGTCTTGAAAGTGGTGGCGCAGGCAGCGCACTTTGGAAGAGCACGGATGGTGGTGAAACCTGGAAAAAATTAAATAACAATAAAGGCTTCCCCGGCAAAACCATCATTGGCAATATTGGCATTGCTGTGCCTGCGGCAAACCCGGAAAGAGTGTATGCTTTGGTAGAATCTGAAAAAGGCGGTTTGCTTAAAAGTGAAGATGGCGGCCAAACCTGGGCGGTTGCAAGTAACGATCCTAACATCAGGCAAAGAGCCTGGTACTTTAGTAAAATTTATAGCGACCCAAAAAACCAGGACATCTTATATGCGCTTAATGTAAATTTTTATAAAAGTACAGATGGCGGTAAAACATTTAAGCAGATCGCCACACCACATGGCGATCATCACGATTTATGGATAGACCCGAAGGATGGCAACCGTATGATTATCGCAGATGATGGTGGAGCACAAATAAGTGTTGATGGCGGTGAGAACTGGAGCACTTACCAAAACCAGCCGACTGCACAATTTTATAGAGTCTCCACTGATAATTTTTTCCCTTACAGGATATTAGGTGCCCAGCAGGATAATTCAACCGTAAGGATTTTATCGGGCAGTGATGGCAATGATATTAATCAATCGAACTGGACACCTACGGCAGGTTTTGAAAGTGGTTATGTGGTGGCTGATCCATTAAATCCGGATATTGTATATGGTGGAAATTATGGCGGTTATCTTTCAAGATACGATCATAAAACAGGCGAAAACAGGGCCATCAGTGTTTGGCCGGATAACCCGTTAGGTGGCGGTGTTGATCTTATTAAATATAGATTCCAATGGAACTTCCCCATCTTTTTTTCTCCGCATAATCCCAAAAAATTATATGCCGGCGGTAACGTGTTATTTGCTTCAGAAAATGAAGGGTCAAGCTGGACTGTTTTAAGCCCTGATCTTACTACCAACGACAAATCAAAACAACAATCCAGTGGTGGCCCCATAACAAAAGATAACTCCGGCGTTGAAGTATATTCAACAATATTCACCGCAATGGAGTCTACCTTAGAGCCGGATTTATTGTGGACAGGCAGTGATGATGGGTTAATCCATGTTAGTAAAGATGGCGGTAAAAAATGGGATAATGTTACGCCGCCTGAAGCCGGAAAATTTATGATGTGGAATTGTGCAGAGCCTGATCCTTTTGCGAAAGGCGTTGCTTATTTCGCCGGCACAAAGTATAAGTCCGATGATTTTGCACCTTATCTTTTTAAGACAACCGATTATGGCAAATCATGGAAAAAAATGGTAAGCGGTATTCCTTCAAATCATTTTACAAGATGCATCAGGGCAGATAAAAAAGTACCCGAATTGTTATACTGCGGTACGGAATACGGCATGTATATCAGCTATAACAGCGGTGATACCTGGAATTCTTTTCAATTGAATTTACCACTGGTACCAATCACTGACCTCACTATAAAAAATAATGACCTTATAGTAGCTACACAGGGACGGGCTTTCTGGGCGTTAGATGATCTTACGCTTGTACAACAAAAGCCAATGGGCTTGCCTAAAACACCCGTTTATATTTACCCGGTTAATGAGGCATACAGAAGGAACGGTTCACAGGATCTTAAAGTAAAAAATGCTGGCATAAATCCGCCAAACGGCGCTATAATTAACTATTACATTAAAAGTTTGAATGATACTTCTAATGTTGATCTTTTTGTGTTTGACCATGATAAAAAACTGGTTAAAAAATTCAACAACAAGGCACCTGATAAAGGTGATATCGGCAAACTTGATGTTGCGCAAGGCATGAATACTTTTTTATGGGACATGACATACGCTGCACCGGAAAAGCTTGAGGGCATGGTGTTGTGGAATGAGATCGGTGGTATTAAAGCTGTGCCAGGCAGGTATCATGTGAGAATAGTTGCTGATAAAAAAGATAGTATGGAAACTGTTTTAGAGGTGAAAGCCAATCCGAATTTTAAAATCACACAGCAGGAATACGATGAACAATTCAGTTTTTTAAGTAAGGTAAAAGATAAATTTTCGGAGATACAAAAAGCAATAAAAGACATCAGGGAAGTGCGCAAACAAATTGCCGATTTTATGATAAGGCAAGGCAAGGATAGTGCAGGAGAAATTAAAACACTGGCAGACAGCATCACTAATAGGATGACAAAGATTGAAGAAGCCTTATACCAAACAAAAGCAAAAAGCGAGCAGGATGTTTTGAACTACCCAATCAGGTTAAACGATAAGATTGCAGGCCTTTATAATTACGCAGCTTCGGGTAATTATGCGCCTACCAAACAGGTGCAGGAAGCATATACAGATCTTTCTAAAAAAGCCGATGATGAATTAAATAAATTGAAAAAAATATTAAATGATGATGTCCCAAAATTCAACCAGTTGATCAGGCAAAAGCAACTGCCTGTTATCGGTGTAACACCAACTCAGTAGATGCAGCTATCAGGTCGGCGGTCAGCAGTCAGGAGTCAGCGATCAGCATTTAATTTTTCTGATTTCTGATCGCTGATAGCTGATACCTGAAACCTCACACCTGATACCTCATCAAAAATCTTTTAAAAGATCAGGGCGTTTTAGCATTGTATTTTTTATGGCTTCTTCGTGCCGCCAGTCTTCTATTTTTGCATGGTCGCCGGACATGAGTATGGCTGGCACTTCATAGCCTCTGAAATTCTCCGGCCTTGTGTAAACGGGTGGCGCCAAAAGATCATCCTGGAAAGAGTCCATTAAGGCAGAGGTTTCATTATTTAATACGCCGGGAACAAGCCGCCCTATGGCATCAGCCAGCACTGCTGCACCAAGTTCGCCACCGCTTAACACATAATCTCCGATCGAAATTTCCATGGTTATAAAATGATCTCTCACTCTTTGATCAACGCCTTTGTAATGGCCACAAATAATGAGCAAATTATTTTTCAAAGAGAGTGCATTTGCTTTTTTTTGATTAAATGTTTCGCCATCCGGTGTCAGGTAAATAATGTCATCATAAGTAATTTCCTTTTGCAAAGCTTCAATGGCATTCACCAGTGGCTCGCACATTAATACCAGGCCTGCACCGCCTCCAAACTGGTAATCATCTACCTGCCCGTGTTTATAATTTGTAAAATCTCTTAGCTGGTGAAGATTTATCTGAAGTATATCTTTTTCAGCAGCTCTTTTTAAGATCGAATGCGAAAAAAAACTTGAAAGTAATTCAGGCACTACCGAAATAATATCTATGCGCATGAGGCAAAGGTAAGAGGTGTGAGGTATGAGGTATCAGCAATCAGCTATCAGAAATCAGAAGAAAAAATTCAATGCTGAAAGTTGATCCCCGAAAACTGACTGCTGACTGCTAATAGCTGAAAGCTGATTCCTCGCCCTCACTCCATAAATTCCTCAAGATCTCTTTGTTGCTTTTTTGTTGGGCGGCCTTGCTTGCTTTGTCGCTTGCCGGTGTTAAAAACGAAGGCAGCAGGTTGTCCACTTTCTTTCTCTTCCTTTGGCGAAAGATCAATGTAATATTTTATAGCTTCAGAAAAGCTTACCCGGTTATGCAGCAATTGAAACACTTTAATCACCCATTTTTTAGCTTCCGTTTTAATCTCGTATTGATCACCAACATTTACAGGTTTTGCCGGTTTTACCGAAGTGCCATTTTGTTTCACCTTCCCGGAATTACAACCGTCTGATGCCAGGCTTCTTGTTTTATAAACTCTTATGGCCCACAAATATTTATCAATCCTTAATTTCTCTTTTTCAGTCATAAACAAATTTAAAATTGTTCATCTTTATAGATATTATAAAATTAACGCACACATGAAAGTTTTCAAGTTTACTGCAACTGCACTAATACTTATCATTTCGTTTCTCAACCTATCTGCCCAGTTTGCCGGACGCACAATTAATTGGCTCAGCAAAGGCAATACCTATCTTTTTGCAGACAGCGGCAATCTTAATAAAGTTGATATTGAAAAAGGAACAAGCACTTTATTCATTTCAAAAGAAAAACTTATTCCTGCCGGTAAAAAAGATCCATTGCCGCTTGATATATTTTTATTAACCCCAGACAACAACAAGCTGGTGATTTTCACCAATACCGCAAAGGTTTGGCGATACAACACCCGTGGCGATTATTGGATGTATGATATCACCCGCAATAAGCTCATGCAGTTGGGAAAATCTTTACGGTCACAGTCATTAATGTTTGCCAAAGTATCGCCGGATGGTAAGCTGGCAGCTTATGTAAGCAATCATAATATTTATGTAGAAGACTTTACAACCGGCAAAATAACACAGCTAACAAAAGATGGCAACAGGCAATTAATCAACGGCACTTTTGATTGGGTGTATGAAGAAGAACTGGATTGCAGGGATGGGTTTAGGTGGAGCCCTGATAGTAAAAATATTGCCTTCTGGCGTGTTGATGCCAGGAAGACGAGGGATTATTATATGCTGAATACCACAGATTCAGTGTATTCAAAAGTGATACCCGTGGAGTATCCAAAAGTTGGCCAACCGCCGTCATTAGTTTCTATAGGTATAGTTTCTGTTGCCACCAAAGCAATTAAGTGGATGAATGTACCCGGCGATCCGCAACAACATTATATACCTGTAATGGAATGGTCACCGGATGCAAAACAGGTTGTGCTTCAACAATTAAACAGGAAGCAGAATGAAAGCATATTGATGTATTGCAATGCTGCTACCGGGGCTGCTAAAAAGTTTTACACTGAAAAAGATTCCGCCTGGATTGATATAAAAATGGGTTGGCGGGATGACCCGCAGGGATGGAGTTGGGTTAATGGTAACAAAGATTTTATATGGGTATCAGAAAAAGATGGCTGGCGGCATATTTACCAGGTTACAAAAGATGGCTCGGCTGAAAAGCTGCTCACCAAAGGCGCTTATGATATTGGAAAGATTGTATTAATTGACCGGGAAAATAACCTGATCTATTTTACTGCATCACCACAGAACGCCACAGAATCTTATCTTTTTAAAACAATAATAAATGGAGATGGCAATGCTGTGAGAGTAACGCCTAAAGGCCTAAAAGGTACACACAATTACGAAATTTCCCCTGATGGAAAATTTGCCTATCACAGTTTTTCCAGCTTCGATATTTATCCTGCCGGCGAATGGGTAGTTATGGAAAACCAGATGCCTTTTGATGATAAACACAGCATCAGCAAATCATACAAAAAGTATGAGATGAATACAACGTCGTTCTTTACTGTAACGACGGATGATAGCGTAGCCCTGGATGGATGGATTACAAAGCCGGCGCACTTCGACAGTACAAAAAAATATCCGGTTGTTTTTTATGTATATACTGAACCGGCTGCTTCAACAGTAAACAATGCTTTCGGTGAAAATCAAAATTTTTTATACGATGGCAATCTTAGTGATGAAGGCTATTTCCAGGTAAGCATAGATAACCGTGGCACACCTTCACTACGAGGCAGTAAATGGCGAAAGGCCATATATAAAAAAGTTGGCCAGCTCAACATTCATGACCAGGCTATGGCAGCTAAAAAAGTTTTAGAAAAACCTTATTTTGATAAAGACCGCATAGCAGTGTGGGGCTGGAGCGGTGGCGGTTCGGCAACTTTAAATCTGATGTTTCAATATCCTGATATTTACAAAACAGGTATATCCATTGCCCCGCTTACTAACCTGCTGTATTACGATAATATATACACGGAACGTTATATGGGTTTACCACAGGAAAACCTACAGCCCTACATTGATGGTTCGCCGGTTACTTATGCTAAAAATCTGCAGGGAAATTTGTTGG
>JANLXV010000231.1:0-5123 GCA_031365305.1 Chitinophagaceae bacterium | reverse complement strand
TGTTCTCTTACTGCTTCCTTTAAATAGCCTTCTTCTTTTTTTCCTGTTGTTTGAATCAAGGCTGCAGGTGCCAGCCTGGTTGCAGGTTATTGGCAGAATGCACCCTATGATGCTGCACTTTCCTATTGTTTTAATGTTGATCTATGGGATTATGATCTTGCTGGCGCCGGCAAGATTTAAAAATGCACACTGGTTTATATGGGTTACCAAAAACATTCTCTTGCTAAGTGCAGCAACGGCAGCTATCACCGCTTTAATGGGCCTCCTGCTTTCAAAAGAACCGGGTTACGATGCAGATGCTATAGCCTGGCATAAATATACAGGCGTAGCTTTATCAATTTTATTATTTGGTTTGTATACGCTTCATCATTGGTTGGAGCAGCATCTTTTCGTAAGTAAATCCATAGTACTTGTGTCAACATTGTTAATCATCTGGGCCGGGCATATGGGGGCTAATATTACGCATGGCGAAAATTTTATGCTTGCGCCGGTAATGGTTGCAGATGTAAAACCTGCCGTGGCTTTTGAAGATGCTGTTGTATACACAGATTTGATCGAACCCATTTTTGCTGCAAAGTGTATGGGCTGTCATAATGAAAGCAAAGCAAAAGGACAGCTAATTATGTCAACAAAAGAACTGTTGCTGAAGGGAGGTAAAAACGGGCAGTTGTGGGACACTTCCAAACCCGAAATGGGTTTGTTGCTGCAAAGAATTCATTTGCCTTTGGAAGAAAAGAAACACATGCCGCCGGCAGGAAAGCAACAGCTTACAGATATTGAACAACAGGTTTTGTATGCGTGGATAAAAGGCGGTGCCTTGTTTGATACACCTGTGATGGCTTTGCCCCAGCACGATACACTGAGGTTATTAGCCGCAAGGGTTTTAAAGCAATCCGGCGCTGTGTATACTTTTAATGCGGCTAAAGAAAGCGACATAAAAAAATTATCAAATAATAACCGCCAGATAGCGCAGTTATCTTTGGAGTCACCGGCTCTTGCAGTAAATTTTTATAACCGGGCTTTTTATAATACAGAACAATTAAAGGAATTGTTGTTGTTAAAAGAACAGGTAGTTGAACTCAACCTGGATAATATGCCTGTGCAGGATGCCGATTTTAAAATCATCTCTCAATTTAGAAACCTTACTAAGCTTAACATCAATAATAGCCAGGTAAGCGGTAAAACGTTTAGCGATTTAAAAACGCTGATCAACCTGAAACATATATCTGTTTCCGGCACAAAAATTTCCAAAGAAAGCCTTAAGCAATTAAGTGTATTGCCAAAGCTTCGGTCTGTAACATTATGGAATACGCCGGTTTCACCGGGTGATATTAGTTCGATTGTAAAGGGTAATAAAAATATTAATTACTACACCGGTTTTTCAGGAGATACAGTTGTGCTGAAATTAACGCCGCCAATTTTTAAAAATGATTCCTTTATAATTATTAATGAAATGCCTTTATTATTGAAACATTACATTAAAGGCACAAGCATACGATATACGCTTAATGGCTCGCCACCTGATTCTTCAACATCTTTACTATATACAGGTAAGGAAATATTAAAAGATGAAGTGACAGTAAAAACAAAAGCGTATAAGCAAGGCTGGATAAGCAGCGATTCTGCAGTTATGCATTTTTTTAAGAGCACTTACAAAGCTGACAGCGTTATTTTATTTACCAAACCTGATGATAAGTATAAAGCCAAAGGTGGAAAAACATTGATTGATCTGGAAAAAAGCGAGCAGGATTTTGGCAATGGTCAATGGCTGGGTTATCGTAAACATCCGCTGGAAGCAGGTATACTATTTAATAAGCCGGTTGAGTTGTCATCTGTTACCTTAAGTATGGCGAAAGATCTTAACGGCTATATTTTTCCCCCGGTTAAAATAGAAGTATGGTCGGGTAATAATAAAAACAATCTTACAAAAGTATTTCAACTGATACCGCCTGTTCAAAAAAAGGATACTATCAATAACAATGAATTAATATCCTTTAAATGCAACTTTAAAAAGATCAATACGGGTTTTGTAAAAGTTGTGGTAACACCTATTGCGCATTTACCGGTATGGCATAAAGCAAAAGGTGAAAAAGGCTGGGTTTTTATGGATGAGATATTTTTTAATTAAGAGACATAAATAACCCGAATTACATTAATTATTACGAATTTTTTTATGATGAAATTTTAAAGCAAACAACTAATTCGTGTAGCCTGTCTGCCGTCAGGTAGCTTCGATTTTAATTCGTGTTAAAAGAACAATTCCTGTTAAACTATTCACTGCCTTTATCTCCCACAAACCATTTCTCTTTATCTCTGAACAAAACATTAAATGTGGTAAGAGATCCATAAATCCTGGTGATGTATTGCTGAAGATTCACCTTTTCCTCGTCGCTTAATTTTTTATGGGCATTGATCTGTTGCTCCATAACCCGCACCCTGTCCCGCAGCATCACTATCTTATGAAAAAAATCTTCAATAGGAATTTCTTTGGGTTTAAGGCTTTTATCAAAAGGTTGCAACAACAAGGTTCCCTGCTTCCATCTTTCACCAAGCTTTATTATTTCTGTTGAACCGTTCCAAAGCCGTAAAATCTTCAGCAACGATATTTCGAGCTGTGAGGTGGTTTCAATTTCTGCCGTTACATTTTGCGGCACAATCTCCTCAAGCCTTTCATCTGTTTTATCAATTTCTTTTACGCCGTTATTAATAAACGAAATGAGATAGGTAGCATATCTAACCCCAACAATAACCCCCGGGCCTAATTGCGTATGCTGAAGTGTGGTGCCAATGCCAAGTGTAAGTTGATCCATATAAGAATTTAAAAGCTTTCAGCAATCAGCAGCCAGTTTTAAGAATAACACAATTATAAAAATATCAAATTATTTTACAACCAATAGAGCTAATGCTGATAGCCGATAGCTGATCTCTGATAGCCCATTCACTCCAAATTATTTTGCTTCTTAAAAGTAGCTGCTGTGCTTAAAATATATTCATAGTATTCTACTTCAGAAACACCGGTTACAAATTCATAATCCGGGCGGTATTCTGCCATGTATTTAATAAGCATGTCACCTGAAAGGCCCGTAACTCTTTTTATAAGGCGGGCATTGAACCGGTAGCTTACATACTTTTCTTCTTCTTCCTGTTGTAATCTTTTTTGAAACTGCAGTTCATGTTTGTTTCTCCTGAATCTGAAAATATTAATAAGCTCACCAACATCAAGGCCGGCCGTGTAACCAGGGGTATAAGTTGAGCGTAAAGTAGGTTTATTATAATTGAAGGTTTTATAATACGTCATCCGGTTTTCAATGGAATCTTTTTTATAGCTTGAAAACACATAGATCTCTTTTAATGGCTTGTACTTTTCCCTTACTCTTACCAAAAGAGAAATGTCAAAGGCATTAGTTTCTGCTATAGTATTTACAGCAAAGTTTTTTGTTGATTTATCGCCGTAAAAAAACGCAATCGAATCTCCCGGGTTTACTTTTATGGAATATAAGCCTGCTGAATCAGTCCTTGTTGTATCTCCACCTGTGCTGATCACCCGTACATCTGACACTGAATACAATTTGGTAGAATCATACACTGTACCTGAAACAATAGTTTGAGCAGCGGAAACCATGTGAAAGAAGAACAGGCAACTCAGGAGGAAAAACTTCAGACTATGCCGGGCATTATTCATAAGAAAGTATAATATTACTTCAGATGATGATAGAAATTAAAGTTAATAGTGCATTTTAACGGAAGCTTTATTTATCACTGGACTGTATCGCAAAGGTTTTTTCAATTACTGCGTGTATTATTTTTGGAAAATGCGCATGTTCAAGACGGTGAATTTTTTCGGCAAGTGATGCCGCAGTTTCACCGGCATTTATGCCGCATTTGGCCTGGAAGATCACATCTCCATGATCATAATGCTCATCTACATAATGTATGGTTATGCCGCTTTCTGTATCGGTTGAAGCAACAACTGCTTCGTGAACATAGTTTCCATACATATTCTTTCCTCCATATTTTGGCAAGAGTGCCGGGTGAATATTGATGATTTTTTGCGGAAAAGCATTAATGAGTTCTACAGGAATTTTCCATAAAAAACCAGCTAATACTATAAAATCAATTTGGTTTGATTTCAAATCCTCCAGGTAATGATCTCCATTATAAAATTGTTGTCTTTCAATAATTAAACCTGGAACATGCCATTTATTGGCAATTTGTACAACGCCGGCGGTTGGCTTGTTGCTGACAATCAATTCTACTTTGATCACTTTTGAGCCATGAAAAAATCCTATTATTTTTTCTGCGTTGCTTCCGTTTCCTGAAGCAAAAATTGCGATTTTTATCACCTGCGTAATTTACTAATCCTTGTTATTGGTAAAAATGTTTTTAAACTATTTGTCAAAAGTAAAGGGTTATCATAATCTTAAAAAGGTTTCTCGTACCATATAAAATTTTACTCAGCCTAAGCCTTTTATTAAACTAAAAAAAGCTTTACAATTAAATGACAATTAAATTTTGGTATATATTAAAACGTGCTGAAATGCAGCACCAGCAAGGCTAAAAAAAATATTTAAATGTTAACAGTTTGTCAACATCCTGACTTATTTTTGCACGCAATACAGGATATTTTTCCTTATCACAACGCGGAATTTGTATGACGTATTCCAGAAGAATCAGCTCCAAATTACTACTTACTGTTTCAATAATTCTTATAGGAAGTTTCCAAAATTTGCTGTGTGCTGCAGATGGTCAAACGACTTTTAAAACCTATTGCGCCAGTTGCCATAAACCGGATAAGGATTATACCGGCCCAATGTTAAAAGGCGCCAGGGAAAGACAAGCTGCGGCAGGTTTACCTAAAGATTGGGTGTACAGATGGGTTGGGCATGTAGACCAAATGCTTGCTACTGATGCTTATGCCAAGCAGTTATATGCAAAGTATAACAGCAAAATGACAGCCTTCCCTGACCTAAAAAAGGAGGAGATAGACGCTGTATTAGATTATGCTGATAAATATTCACCTCCTGCTCCGGTAGGTGGCACAGGCACCGGTGGCGGAGAAGCTGAAAAAGATAATTCGTTATTATACGGTCTACTTACATTAATACTGGCCTTTGTTGCCTTAG
>JANLXV010000221.1:0-2114 GCA_031365305.1 Chitinophagaceae bacterium | reverse complement strand
GTGCATTGAGCATTTATTGTTATTGTACATTTAACTTACCATCACTAATCAGGAACGTATGTCTAAAATCATTCTATTGCTTTTTGTTATTTCTTTGTCCGCTTGTGCAACAAAATCTTTCCAGGCAGACAGGCGACAGTTAATCGCCAAAAATATAGTGCATGAAAAAATAGGTTGGGTAAAAGATTATGATGTGCTCTCTTTTAGAGAAGACACCATTGCGAATGCGGAGGGTAAGCCGGCGCTACAATACGCGTTGCAAGTAAGTTATATAGACTCCTCCGGCAACCTGCAAAAAAATAAAGGCATTGTCTTATTTACCGAAGAGGGCAACCAGGTGATCAGCTCTCAGATTTCTCCAGAATAATTTTACAACATATAATATGCAAAAGACTTATCAAAGATTTTTATCACTGGATGTGTTCCGTGGGTTAACCGTTTGTTTTATGATCATTGTAAATACACCGGGCAGTGGTGCCACAGCCTTTGCACCGCTTGAACATGCGGTGTGGCACGGCTTTACACCGACCGATCTTGTTTTTCCCTCATTTTTATTTGCGGTAGGCAACGCCATGAGTTTTTCCATGGATAAGTATAAGCTCATGGGCGATAAAGCTTTTCTTACAAAAGTGTTTAAAAGAACCGTTATTCTTTTTATGCTGGGCTTTTTAATGTACTGGTTTCCCTTTATCAGTTTTGAGAATGGCCATATTGTTGGTGCGCCGTTTAGCCATACACGTGTGATGGGCGTGTTGCAACGCATCGCTTTGTGTTACCTGTTCGCTTCTTTGCTCATCCATTATTTCTCCCGCCGCAATGTAATCCTCACCGGTATTGGTTTGCTCGTAGGTTACTGGCTTATCCTTGTATTATCTGGTGATGCAGCACAACCTTACAGTATGCTTGGTAATGCAGGGCAATACCTGGATAAATTTCTATTAGGTAACAATCATTTGTATCATGGTGAGGGCCTGCCCTTTGATCCTGAAGGCATCTTAAGTACCATGCCTGCTATAGGGAATGTGCTCATAGGGTATTATGCAGGCGATTTTATAAAGCGGTCTGGTAAAACTTTTGATACCATTGCAAGGCTGATGCTCGTGGGCGTGCTGCTCGTGTTTATTGCGCTTTGCTGGGATATGGTTTTCCCCATCAATAAAAAATTATGGACAAGCCCGTTTGTATTGTTAACCACCGGCATTGACCTGCTGCTGCTATCATCTTTAATTTACATTGTTGAAATTGCAAAGAAGAATGCGTTAAACTGGACGAAATTCTTTTTGGTGCTTGGTAAAAATCCACTGACCATTTATTTGCTATCAGAAATATTAGCCATAACCTTTAATATAATCCCTGTGCATGGCGAAAGTTTATATGCCTGGATAAACAATGTGGTGTTTCAGAAGGTAGCCCCGGGCCCTGTTGGCTCCTTACTGTTTGCGATATGCTTTATGCTGCTTTGCTGGAGCGTAGGCTCGTGGATAGATAAACGCCAGCACCATAAACGTGCCCAGTTGCTGCCGGACAGGGTGACGGCATAGAATTTAAAAGAGGTTGATAGTACTGGCCTATGTTGGGCATTGATTATTGCATGGTTGAGTGTTGAATATTAAATTTTTAAATATTCGATAATCAATGTTCAACATCCAATAGTCAGTTATGAAAACCTTCTACATAACATTACCCTGAGGGACGATATTAGAATCATCTAAAAACATTTGTTATGCCTGGTACATTTTCACAGATCTATATTCAAATTGTTTTTGCTGTAAAAGGCAGAGAAAATATGATTGCTGATAACTGGAAAGATGAACTGCATAAATATATTGCTGGCATCATCAAAGGCAAAGGTCAAAAGTCAATTATTGTAAACGGCATGGCTGACCATATACATGCCTTTGTTGGGTTAAAGCCTGTTATGCCTGTGTCTGATCTGGTTAGAGACATTAAAAACAACTCATCCAATTTTATCAATAGCAAAAAATTTGTGAAAGGCAAGTTTTCGTGGCAGGAAGGATATGGTGCATTTTCGTATTCTCATTCTCATATTCAGAATGTTTATGATTATATCCTCAACCAGGAAAAGCATCACAAAAAGAAAACATTTAAACAGG
>JANLXV010000186.1:0-5338 GCA_031365305.1 Chitinophagaceae bacterium | reverse complement strand
GTAAGGCTGATATACAGCATGGACGTGGGTTCCAGCGAAAAATAAAAACAGGACAAACCAGAAAATTTCCAGTTTGTCCTGTCAGGTCGGGATGACACCCAGAAATATTACACTCCCATTTTATTGTCCATCAACGTATTGCAAAAGGCTTTTTTTAAGAACTCACCGGTTACTCACCAGCGTAATAGTAGTAGTAAAAAGCACAGCATAAATGTAAGAAAAAATCAATTTAATTAAAGAAATAGATATCTTTTTAAAGATTGATTGATGAAGTTAAGCGTAGAATATACGATCATGTATGATTAAAGTTTGCTAATGCCCTACAGCAAATTGGATTGATTTAAAATGTATCCGTATGATTAAAAAATTAAATAGCATAGTCTGACAGGATATGATTACCTGCAGAAAAGCAGCACAGCGCAACTTAAAAGCAACATTGTTTTCTTTATCTTTTGTTAAAATTTATTAGCAGAGCAAATAACCCTCTAGGTCATAACTAAACCCGGCTTCATTATCCTGGCCGCTGCATTTAATCAATAAGTAACAATGTTTGTAATTAAGCAAGTCACGCATTTTAATTTTTTAGGAACTGCTTATACATGACCTTATCATCACTCACTATCTTTATGGTATACATGCCACTTACAAGCGATGATACGTTTAGTTGCATCGTTTGATCTGAACTTTTTAATTGCTTTGTTTTTAGTAAAATTCCTGAAGCGGATATAATTGATAGAGAAGCGTACTTATCCTTTTGTAATCCTGTAATATAAATGTTTAAAATGTTATTTGCGGGATTTGGAGCAAGCTTTAAGCTTACCGCACTATTCCTATCAGAATTACTGTTTTCAGGATTGGGGCTACGCTTAGCCATCGTTATTATACCTGCTGATGCTACCGTTAGTTTTATTGGGTTTGAGGTTGTTACTGCGCCCCAGTTGTCTGTAGCTTTAGCCGTAATACTATAAGTGCCTGCCGGCACATTTTGCCAATCGAAAGTGTAGGGTAGTTTACGTTCTGTTGTTAATAATGTTGTTCCATTATAAAATTCAACCTTTGTTATTCTTCCATCAGGGTCTTGGGCTGCTGCCTCCAAATGTATGTTTGCCGGTGATAAAAATATTTGTCCATTGGCCGGATTGATGATGTTTACGGTCGGCGCTTTGTTCGGCACTACTGAAATATGAACAACCGCTGATGTGGTTATTGCTCCCCAATTGTCCGTAGCTTTTGCGGTGATGTTATAGGTACCTGTTTTTATTTTTAACCAGTCAAAAGTGTATGGATATTGTCTTTCTGTAGTTAATAATGTCGATCCGTTATAAAATTCAACTTTTGTTATTCTACCATCAGGGTCCTGCGCTGCTGTCTCCAGATGTATGTTTGCTGGTGACAGCATTGTTTGTCCATCGGGCGGATTGATAATGCTTACAGTAGGCGCTTTGTTCGGCACAACAGCAATGTTGACCGTGTCTGATGTAGTAACGTTGCCGTCATTATCTGTTGCTTTTGCAATAAGCTTATAATGGCCTGTCAACACGTTCTGCCATTTGAATGTATAAGGTGTGCTGGTCACTGTAGATAATAAAGTACTGCCTTTATAAAATTCCACTTTGCTTATTGTACCATCTGCATCTGAGGCTGCTGCAGTGAGGTACACATTTCCATGTGCAAGGTAGGTGGCATTATTAGCCGGGGTAACAAGAGCTATTGTTGGCAGCGTTCCATCTACATCAGCCAGTAAATACATGGCTGCACCGCTCCCTCCCACCACGAGTTTTCCATCACTTTGAATTGCTGCTGAAGAAATCTGGAAATCGATGGTCTCCTTTCCATCTGCTGAAAAAGTTACATCAGGGGAGCCGTCTGTATTGTACCGGCCAAGGGCATAAAACCCTGCCACCACAAGCTTTGCATCCTTTTGGATCATGACATCCATATATATAAAATTATCATCGGGGATTACTTCAAATTCAGTGACTTGCTTTCCATCAGTTGAAAAAGCAGCATCAGGGGAACCATCCGGATTGTATCGGGCCAGACCAAAATGCAATTTATAATTGAAAAAAAGATCAGTATAGACCACACCAGCCACCACTATTTTTCCATCACTTTGTATCACTACAGCTTTACCAAAAGCCTCCCCGGAAGCAAAAGCAGTGTTTTGCTTTCCATCTCCTGAAAAAGTGTTGTCGGGTGTGCCATCAATATTGTAGCGGGCTATAGCAAAATCGGCAAGACTACCAATACGCCTGGTATGTCCCGCCGCAACGATTTTTCCATCACTTTGTATAGTTACCGATTGAGCCCAATCAGAATTTCCAAAATCTGTAGACTGTTTTCCATCTCCTGAAAAGGAAAGATCAGGTGTGCCGTTAGTATTGTAACGGGCAACGCCAAAATCGGTTCCTATAGAGCCAGCAACTACTATTTTTGCGTCTTGCTGAATAGCAACGGATGTAATGCCGACATCACCGGTTGATACTAAGAAGGTATTGTCCAAACTTCCATCAGTGTTAAACCGAAACAGCTTAAATCCGCCTCCTACTACTATTTTTCCGTCACTTTGTAAAGCGCCTCTGCCATAAACAGGAATGGATGGAGAATAACCATTATTTCCATAGGCCGCATCTATGGTGCCATTAGCAAGGATATGGGTAATTAAAGTTTGATCATTATTATTAGAAATGAGGTATATCGTCCCATCGCTTTTTAACAACACCTGTCCATTTGAACTCTCCACGGCGGTGCTGACTGTTCCATTCTGGCCAAAGGTAGAGTCAAGCTTACCTGGCTGTGCATTACTGCTTATAATGCCAAAATAAAATAATGCTGTGAGTAGAATTAATTGTTTCATAACATAAGATTTATTGTATAGCGTATGTTTATTATTTTTATTTGCTACTCGAACCTCGCAGATAAGCAGATACAATTCACAGGATGAATTGCGTGGTATAATCTTAGGCAATAGATGGCAGAAATGGGTCTATAAATATATTACCATTTTGTGAAAAGGCATAGTTTATATATAGGCTGTTGATGGTTTTTCCACTTACGTACGAGCAACTCATTATTAAATTGTTAAGAAACATAAAATTGCAGGTTATCTATTAGAGCTCTGCTTAGTCCGAGAATCTTTATAGAAATGCGCCAAATCTCTTAACTGCAGATTTTCCTAACTAAACCGGAAATATTTCCTATCTAAGTATATCTAATAAATTGTTATGAATACAATTAAAATCAAGCAGTCGGTTGCAGTAGCAGCGTCTAAAACAAATCATAAAAGCGTTTCTACACAGCCGGGTACCCGTAAAGTAAATAGGGCCGGCTCCAAAAAAATTTACAAAATGCCTCACCGTATGAATTCTTTTTATTTAAAGATGCTTCAGGTTATCCCATGGAAAATTTAGCTGTGCTCCTAGGTACCACAAATCGCACTGTATCTTCTGTCTATAAACGGATCAGATAATAGATTGGTGACAGAAATAAAATTATGAACTTAGTAGGTTTATGTTTTGAAGTTTGACACACGCCTTTGAATGCGCAGTGAAGCGAACCCATCCCTGCAGTTGTTGAAAATAAAAAAGTTATAAATAAGAAAAAGTACAAGCACCCAAATTTCCACGTTCTAAATTCATCAATAATATATAAGATTATTTATGTGAATATTTCTTAAGTATGTCTTCAATGCGTTCATCCGGCACCAGGTCGGTCACACCTATTAATTTGATTTTCTTATAGTCCGGATGAATTGTATTGATTACAAAATTAAAAGCATCCGGTAAGACTGCGGATGGTACTTTTAATATTGGAGTTTGAATTTCATCATACCATGTATTACCCCAAGGCTGGCATTTTGAGAAATCTTTAAAATCTCTCCAACCATCTTTCAATTCTGACGGACTAATCGAAGTTATTTTGAGGTTATCAGGCAGTTCAATAATCATAATCTTAAAATCATCATTGAATCCAACTCCTTGTCTTCTTACCATATTTTCTAAAAAAGCCAACGGAATTGATTCAGCGCAGTAAATCACTTTTTTCCCTTCTGCATTCCATCGGCCCTTAGCCCCAGAAGCGTATAACGCTTTACTAAAGTTTTTATGTGTGATCCGATAGACTACCATAAGGAAGATTACACAGGATAGCCCTGTGCCAGTTTATCCAGTTCTTCCACTACAAGGTCAACACCCCCAGGGGTATTTATCCAATCCAGAGGAGTTTCCTGCGAAAACCAAAAAGGCTTTCTAAGCCAATAATTAAACTCATCTACATTTCTAAAAATCTCTTCTCCTTTTTCAAATAATGAAATTAGCTTAAGTAAGTGTTCGCTATGTACAGGTTCTAAAACCTTTTGCTGTTCTTTATAGTTACTTATGGTTCTGGAAGAAAGGTTTATAATAGCAGCAAGAATCTTTTCCGGCATTTTAATAGCTTCAGCAAAATCATAAAATATTTTTGGTTTCAAACCTTTACGGGCAGAAAAAACAATGGCGTGCGAACTGTTTAAATTGAGATTTTTAAAACGATTTTTTACGGAGTATTTATCGTTCTTTATTACACTTAAAGGCATAGAAAAGTTTGTACTTAAAGATATGAAAAAATTCAATAACTAAATGGAAAATATTCGATAAGCGAATGCAAATCGCCAAATACGAAGGTTGACAGCTATATAAGCAACTTGTTATCGAGATCACAGTAAGAGAAAAGAAATTCACTCGTTTGGTAATACACTTCAAACTTTTAATCCACCGTATCCATCCTCTGCCGTATGTTTTTCTTAAGGTTCACCTATAAATAGTTTTAGGCTTTTTTGTATGCAATTGATTCGTTTACAATTCTTCCTGGACTATGTTTTTTTATAGTCCAAGAAATTCACATTTCGTTGACTATGGATTTGCTTAGTATACCTTCTGATTTATTGAAACAGCCGGGTAATAGTGAAATTACATTGAATGAGTTCACTGCCATAAAATTGGGTGATACATTATGATTTGTGGAAGCAAATCCCATTGGGTTTATACCATGGTATAACGATACAGGTCGTTAAACGAATATGGTATGACTATGTTTGTTGGAGTACATACTTCTCCCGCAGTTGCCGCTAAAGTATTTTTTAGAAATAGTAGTTATATCACTTAAAGGAACAATATGGGTGCTTTAAATAAATATGTTGAAGTAAAAACAGATTTAGCTGGTGGGGTTCCGGTTTTTAAGGGAACCCGGGTTACTGTCAAAACATTGTTTGACTACCTGGAAGAAGAATCGCTTAAAGATTTTCTTATAGGATTTCCAACCGTAGCCCCTGAACAGGCAGAAGGCGTAATTCACATGGCTG
>JANLXV010000114.1:0-3168 GCA_031365305.1 Chitinophagaceae bacterium | reverse complement strand
TAAGTGATGTAAGCATTGCCCGAAAAATTATGCTGATCATCATAACGTGAATTATTAAATTCATTGGTATAAAAACCATTTCTTTTATCGTACAAACCGGCGACACCAAAAAATAATTTATCTTTTATTACCGGTACACGTACGCCGGCTGTATAGCGCTGCTGGCCGTGGTTGCCTGCACTTGCCTCAGCAAAACCAGATGTTTTTGCGCCGGGCTTTTTGGTGATAATATTAATAACGCCACCCATTGAATTGCGGCCATACAATGTGCCCTGCGGCCCACGCAATACTTCAATTCTTTCAACATCAAATAAAGTGTTGCTGTAGGTATCAAGATTAAATTGATTTACACCATCAATGTATGTTGTTACAGCAGGGTCATAAGAACTGGATGTAATACCTCTAAGCGATGATACATTTCTTTTATCTCCCGGTTCTGAAGAGTATAAATTGGGTGATATCGCTGTGATGTCTTCCGCATTCCATAAGCGGTAATCCTGCACAGCCTTTGCTGATAAGGCGGTTATACTAAGCGGCACTTTCTGCAACAGTTCTTCTTTCTTTTGAGCAGTCACTACTATTTCGCTTAGCCTGGTTGTGTTTGATTCTAAAGTAACATCCACTGTTTCAATATTTCCAGCCGTAAATGTTTTATTAGCTGAAGCATAGCCTGAGGCGGAGACTTCTAATAAAAAAGTGCCTTTACCCGGAGTTGATATTACACTTTTACCTGAAGCATCTGTAACATAATTTGTGTTGGTGTTCAGGATGTGGATAGTTGCGCCGGACACAGGATGTTGCAAGGCATCCGTAACTGTAACATTCATGCTGTTCTTTTGGGCAAAGCCTGAAAAGGCTGCGATGCAAAGTACTGTAAAGAGGATCGAAATTTTTCTCATGGAGGTTTGGGGGTGTTTATAATATAAATCAGAAAACGATAAGCTCAGAAATAGTTGCGCTATAAACTGCTATTACATCTATTTATTGTAACTAAAATTTTTTGGTGTAGAAATGACAATAAGGTGAGCCGCCACCTTTGGTGTAATACTCCTGGTGATAGCCTTCAGCAGGATAAAAAGTAGTGGCTTCAGTAACTTCTGTGGCTACTTTGTATTCTTTATTTTTTAACTCGCTGATCAATTCTTCCGCGATAGCCTTTTGCTCATCGTCCAAATAAAAAATGCCGGAGCGGTATTGGTGACCAATATCAGGGCCCTGGCGGTTTACCTGGGATTGATCATGGGTTTCAAAAAATAATTTAACCATGTTTTTGTAAGAGGTTTCATCAGGGTTGTAGGTTATTTCAATGGCTTCAGCATGTCCCGTTCTTCCCGTACATACCTGTTGATAGGTAGGATGTGGCACGTGACCACCTATGTAACCAACCGTTGTAGATAAAACGCCTTTTGCCTTTTGAAAGTAGTATTCGGTGCCCCAGAAACATCCTGAAGCGAAAATTGCTTTTTCAGTAATCATATTGAATTGATGTGATGAAAATTTTATGGTGCAAATATACCGCACTCATAATTTTTGCAAATTTATTACAAACTATTCGTTAAACGAGTCCTGGTTATAAGATATTAAAGAGGCTTCTTCAGTTTTGCTGGAACCCTGTAGTAATTGATTGATGTGCGAAATTTCACTCGCAGAAAAATATCTCCATTTGCCAGGGTTTATGCCCCGCAGTGTAATAGCCATTATACGTGTTCTTACCAGTCTTTTTACCTTATAATTTAATGCTGCACACATTCGCCGGATCTGCCGGTTAAGCCCCTGTGTTAAAATAATTTTAAATACATTAGTTGCCTGCGGTGTTACACGGCATTTTTGAGTAACCGTATCTAAAATTTTGACGCCGTTACTCATTTGCTGAATAAAGGCTTTCGTAACCGGCTTATCAACAGTTACAATGTATTCTTTTTCGTGGCGGTTACCTGCACGCAAAATCTTATTTACAATATCCCCATCGTTCGTTAAAAAGATCAAGCCTTCAGAAGCTTTATCAAGCCTGCCGATAGGAAAGATGCGCAAAGGATGTTTTATAAAGTCAATGATGTTGTCTTTATCTTTTAAGTCTGTTGTGGAAGAAACATCCGGTGGTTTATTAAAAGCGATGTAGACTGTTCGGGTTTGTTGTTGCAAAGGTTCACCATCTACCAATACCTGCTGACCAGGCGTAACCCTGTTTCCACTTTTAGCAACTGATCCGTTTAAAGTTACCCTGCCACTCTCAATCAGTTTATCCGCTTCACGCCGAGAACAAAACCCTGTCTGGCTGATATATTTATTTAAACTTATGCCGGCATCTTCAGCACACCTCACCCCCAACCCCCTCTCCAAAAGGAGAGGGGGCTTAGAACTCTGTTTTGGAAAATCTCTCAATAGATTGTAAAAATTTAAGTGAGCAACAGTAATTTTTATTGTAAAGAACTTAAAATAGCCAGCACTCTGTTATAGGTATCTTCTTCGCTGATGTTTTCCGGCGCAAAGGTTTTGCCGATCAGCTTTTCATAAAGTTCAACGTAGCGCTTACTGATAATATCAATCCAGGCTTCACTCATGGAAGGCAATATCTGCCCGGGCTTGCCCATGAAATTATTTTGTATCAGCCATTCCCTTACAAACTCTTTACTCAATTGCTTTTGTCTTTCACCGGTTTGTTGGCGCTCTTCAAAACCATCGGCATAAAAATACCTGCTGCTATCCGGTGTATGTATCTCATCCATAAGCACCACTTCGTTACCAATTTTGCCAAACTCATATTTTGTATCAGCAAGAATTAACCCTTGCCGTATGGCCAGCGATTTACCTCTTTCAAATAATTGTAAAGTAAGCGCTTCAAGAAGGTTATAGTCTTGTTCCGGTACAAGGCCTGTGGCTAAAATAGCCTCCCGGCTAATGTCCTCATCATGCCCTTCAACCGCTTTTGTTGAAGGGGTAATTATAGGTGAGCGAAAAAAATCATTTTCTTTCATGCCTTCCGGTAAGGCCACACCACATAGTGTTCTTTTGCCTGACTGGTAAGTTCGCCATGAGTGGCCGGTGAGGTTTCCTCTTACCACCATTTCTACACGGAAAGGCTCGCATTTATCGCCAATTGAAACATTAGGCGCAGGCGATGTAATAAGCCAGTTGCGGCAAATATCGGCAGTAGCGTTAAGCATAAAG
>JANLXV010000064.1:0-3132 GCA_031365305.1 Chitinophagaceae bacterium | reverse complement strand
CCTTAAAAAATAAACCTAACTTTTTACCTTCTCTTAAAAAAGAAGCTGAATCAGCACTTGCAACTCTTTAATAATAGAGATGCGTATATCCCCTTTAAAAATAAATACAAATTATCTATCGGTCAGGATAGGTTGCCTTCTGCTTCTCACAAGTATGTGTAATGGCGCTTTTGCACACACCATTAATTATGACCTGGCTGATGCGCCAACCAACCATGTAGTGTGGTTTTATTTGAAGCTTGGCTTCACCCACATTATACCTGAAGGCTTTGATCATATTTTATTTGTAGCCGGCTTATGCCTGCTAAGCACAAAAGTAAATGCTATATTATGGCAGGCTACAGCATTTACTGTTGCACATTCAATCACTTTAGCCCTAAGTATGCGCAGCATCATTACTTTGCCTGCGGGTTTGGTAGAGCCTATCATATCTCTTTCAATAATGTTTGTTGCAGTTGAAAATTTAATTTTAAAAGAACTAAAACCCTGGCGAATAGTGGTTGTTTTTATGTTTGGCCTGATACATGGGTTAGGCTTTGCCAGTTCGTTAAACGAAATAGGATTGCCGCCCGGTAAATTTTATACTTCTATCATATCATTTAACATAGGGGTAGAGCTTGGGCAGATCGCTGTAATTCTTTCAGTTTTCTTATTATTGATTATTCCTTTTAAAAATAAAGAATGGTATAGAAAGCGGATTGTTTTTCCTTTATCAATCATCATCGCACTCATAGCTTTATTCTGGACAATTCAAAGGTTGAGTGTTTAAACAATATCCTGCAACATCTTATTTTCCAAAACACTTAATATAGCATCCCGGGCTTCTATAAGCACTTTATTTAACCGGCATACTTTTTCATTACAATCCTGGCACCGCTCATAAAAATATAAACTTACACAAGGCAACAGGGCAATTGGACCATCAATAATCCGGATTATTTTAGCTATCGAAATGGTTTTAGGGTCCTGTAACAAAAAGTAACCGCCGCCTTTGCCTTTTTTGCTTCCAAGTATTTCGGCCTTGTTCAACTGCAGCAGAATGTTTTCCAAAAATTTAAGCGGTATATGCTTTTCTTTAGCAATGGTTGTAATAAGTACAGGTGTTTTATTCCTGTTCTCAGCCAGGTACCCCAGGGCTTTTAAGGCATATTGCGCTTTTTTTGAAAGCATTGCTACGCAAGATTTAAATTTTGAAATGATATAGCCTGCTTTAATAGCAAGTCTACAAATTTACTATACTATCGGCAGTTGTAAATAAATGCAGGCGAGTGTTTCAATAATTAACGCCGTTTTGCACGTACACGGCTTAATGTTTCCAGGTTCATGCCAAGATAAGTGGCAATATGTTTTAACGGTGCCCGCTGTAGTAATTGCGGAAAATGTTTAACAAAGAAGTGATACCTGTCTTCAGCCTTTGTTTTCCTCAAATTGTATAATTCTATTTCAAGAAAATATAAAAAACGCTCAGTAACCACTCTGCCTATAAAATTAAATTCGGTATGCTCTTCATACATTTTATGCATGTGGTCGTAATGATAACAGGATAGGGTGGCATCTTCCAGTGCAACGATATATTCATTACCAGGTTTGCGGCTATAAAAACTATAAATGGAAGTTATGGTTGAGCCTTCCTGCAAAAACTTGGTGGTAATTTCCTCGTCATCACGTATGTAATAACTTCTCACCGCCCCTTTTAAAACCCATGAGGCGTGGTTAGCAATAACACCGGGACGTAGAATAACCTCATCTTTTTTGAAATGCCTTATTATGCCATATTCGTATAGGTCATCAATTAGTCCCTGTGACATTGGATGAATGGCATTACAATAAGTAATAAGTGGCTGAAGAATATCTTCTTCCGGTGACATGCTGGTGATTCTAATTAAAAATTAATGTCATCAATCAGAAGAAAGATGATATGAATCGGTTTAACCGGAATCAGAATCTGGTTATGCTAAAAACTAAAAATAGTTTATAACGGGCTTATGGCAACCTCTGGTAAATTTCAATAGAACGATCACCTGTTTGCGCTATATGTGTTTGTTTATATTCATTTTTACCATTAAAACTTACTTTTATATCATAAGGCTTACTTATTAAAGACACGGCATAAGTAGAATTTATATTTACTTCAGTAGCGCTTGTATCGCCGGCCATTGTAAACGTGCCATAACCAAAAGCCGAAGGGAACTTATGTGAAACAGTATCTTCGTAAGTATTAGCCCAGATAAAAAAACCGTTTTGATATATTTTAAATTGGGTTTGCACATTATCTACAGAAGTATCACCAGCTTTATTTACAAACAACCTGGTAGTTTGTTTCCAAACACCATCCAGGGCAGAACTATCACCCATGCCTACTTTCTCATATATTTCAGTTGACTTGTAATTCGTATTTCTTCTATTGAGCGCATCTGTATTTTCAATAACCTGTTTGTAACCGTCTTCATTTTTATCAACTATCAAAACAAACGTATCTTTTGTAGAACCATTTGCTGAAGTATAAAATACCTGTTCGGTTACTTTATTACCGTCAACATTATACGTGGCAATACCATAATTAGCCAGTGAGTCAGATGGGCTTGGTGAAGCATACATCATGTACTTATCCGTATAAATTTTTAGCTGCCTTTTATCAACGCCTGAATCTTTTCCGGAAACGGTGACGGTTTGTTGTTTTAAAGAGTAAACGCCGGGCATACTAAGTTGTGGGGTAGAATCTTGTTGGGAGCAATTGGTAAGAAAAAATACCAACAGAAATGGAAGTAACTTTTTCATATTCAAGATTTTTGTAATTACAATTTACAAACATATTTGCGGACTGCAAGAGAAAGATAATCAGACTATTGTTTATAAAATAAAATTTGTTTCCGAGGATATTTTGATGGGAGATAAATTTCTGGCACAAGAGCCGCTAACTTAATTTGCAATTTAGAAAGCTTAGCCTGGTGGAACAGCAGTATATGTGTAAAATGCTTTTGGCTCTGCTAAGATGAATCTAAATTATAAGCAGTATGTATAAACAAAAAAACACCCCGCTACTGAGGTGTTCTGTGGGAGCACACGGGTTCGAACCGCGGACCCTCTGCTTGTAAGGCAGATGCTCTAAACCAACTGAGCTATGCTCCCAAT
>JANLXV010000486.1:0-4900 GCA_031365305.1 Chitinophagaceae bacterium | reverse complement strand
CCCGTTTTAAATAAACACATGTCAGGAAACAGGATGTGTTCTTCAAAACCCAAATCCCGGTAAAAGCTTCTTGATATATCGAAATTTTTAGCGCCTATAAATGGCCGGATGGAGATGGTTTTTTGTTCCATAATATTATGTTTTAATAACCTGCTTTTTATGGGTTATGCTTTTTTACGTTTGCCTGATTTTGCTTTGTCGTTAAAAGATATGGCAAGATCAATCCAATAGTCAAAATCTTTTTGCTTTTTGATGCCGGTGTCATCTATCAATATATATCCAACCATAGGCCGGTTAGTAAAGTCCATTGTGCGGCAGCCAACCCGCTCTACAACTTCATTATGCAAAGCAGGATCAATGCGGCACATCAACTCGTCTTTTATAATGCCAACACACATTTTATTGTTAAACATGAACACCAGGCCGCCCATCATTTGTTTTTCTTCAACGTTGGGCAGGTTCATCAACTTTTCCCGTATCCTGTTTGCTAAATTTTCATTGTAAGCCATTTCAATTTGTTTCAATAAATTTTCTGAATGCAAATAATTCTCATGAACCTTTTGCGTTTGCAAAATCAAGTGCCGGCATTTTAAACCAATTAATTGATTTTTAATTTTGCCATTGTTTTTAGTGATGTACCAGGTGCCGGGATGTAAACATAGTAAACTACTTTGGTTTTGAAGATTGACGGTGTTATGGCATTTACAAAGAAGTTTGTAAATCTTATTGCCTTCAAAATTATGCAGCAGCTTTAACTATTGGTAAGGTAAATAGTGCCTGATTGCTTTACAATGCCAGGCCATTCTCATAAATACTCCAATGCCTGCTACGTTGCGACGCCTGAATGTTTTAGTAGTTCTTAGCTTCATTTAAATAAATATCCACATAATTATAAATTAGATTTTATTTAAACTACTTTGGCGCTACCAAACTACTATTACCAAAATACTTATAACACTTTTCAATTAACTGCTAACCTAAGTGACTTACTAATGAAAAGAGTTTTGAATGTTACCTGCATTATGTGCATTGTTATGTCTTTAACTGCACAAAAACGAAAAAATAATGACGGCCCTATTTCTCCTTATGGCATAGTACAAAAGGCCGATCTTGATTTAAGGGATTGTGATTTTGATAAAAATGCCGAAGCGTTGGTGCTTATAGACGAAGGTGAGTTAACCAGTTTGACAGGGTTAGAGATGAGGCGGCGTATAAGAATAAAAATACTCAACAATAAAGGGCTGGAGTGGGCTAACGTGAACCTTTCGTATAGGGCAGAACGGGCTTACCAGGATATTAAAAATCTTGAAGCGCAAACTTATAATCTTGATGAAAGCGGGAATGTAGTGATAACAAAAATTGATAAGAAGCTGATCTATGAAAAAAAAGTAAATAAAAAATATAACGAAAAAGTTTTTACGTTTCCTGCAGTAAAAATCGGGTCTATCATTGAATATAAATACACGCACACAGGCATCGGGTTGGTAGATTGGTATTTCCAGCGATCTATCCCGGTTAAATACAGCAAATTCATTATTGATTTGCCCAGTGAATTTGAAATATCTGTGTTACCATATAGCTCAAAAAATTATGTTACAACAGAAAATTCAAAAGGCACCCGTACCATTAAAACCTTTATGATGCAGGATGAGCCTGGCTTTCACGATGAGCCTTTCATCATAAACGAAGATTATTACCGGGATAGGCTGGAAACTAAATTAAAAGCTTTCAATTTTAATGGCAGGTACGAAAACAGGATGATTAACTGGCCTAAGGTAATTAAATACCTTATGGAAGATGAAGATTTTGGCGTGCAGCTCAAAAGAGAAATTCCGCATACTGCCGAGCTGGATAATAAGCTGGCGCAACTTAAGTTTCCGTATGAAAAAATGAAAGCGATTTATAAATATGTTCAGGATAATATGCAATGGAACGAGTATGCGGGCATTTGGGCATTAGATGGTGTACGAGCAGCGTGGAAAGATAAAAAGGGAACGGTGGGCGAAATAAACCTGATACTCGTTAACCTGCTTAAAGATGCCAGGTTAGCTGCTCACCCTGTGCTGGTAAGCACACATGATAATGGCGTTGTAAATTCAGCGGATGCGGGTACTTATGAATCGCCGGGCTTTTTACAGTTTAATAAGGTAATGGCTTATGTTGAAATTGGCGATAAGAAATATGTATTAGATGCGTCGCAAAAAGAAACACCGGTTCATTTAATACCTGCAGAAATTGTGATGTCGGAAGGATTGGTTATAGAAAAAATGGAAACATCAGAATGGGGCTGGCATACATTGTGGAACAAAGATCTTCTCTTAAGAAATGTAGTATCTGTAAGGGGCGAGATAAGTGCAGATGGTAAAATGGAAGGCGAATCTATAATATCAAGTTTTGATTATGCAAGGCTTGCGAGGCAAACCACAGCCAAAAAAGGAAAAGATAAATTTATAGAGAAATATATTACGCCAACCAGCCCGGCAAGTACTGCAGCAGATGTAAGCTTTGAGAATCTTGATTCAGATAGCTTGCCATTTATCCAGCATATCAAATTTTCGCAATCGCTTAATGCCTCTGGTGATTACCTGTATTTTTCCGGCAATATGTTATCCGGCCTTGAAAAAAATCCTTTCGTGGCTGACAACCGTACCTCTGATATTTTTTTTGGTGTAAAACAGAGTTATACCATTCTTGGCAGCTTCTCTATACCGGAAGGATATGAATTTGAAGAGCTGCCAAAAAATATGAAAATGATCATGCCTGATACCAGCATTACCATTACAAGAATTGCACAGGTAGATGCTAACGTTTTAATGACAAAAGTTCAATTAGATTTCAAACAACCTATATATACTGCCTCGCAATATGGCGAGCTACAGGAATTTTACAAGCGTTTATATGATTTGCTGAATGAACAATATGTGATTCATAAAAAAAATTAAGTAGTAGTATTTCACATGAAAAAATTTGTTGCTGTTTTTTTAATAAGTGTCATCAACCTTGGTTCCTTTGGCCAATCGGCAATGTATAGTTTAACCGGAATTCCGGAAGCTTTAAAATCAAAAGCTTCAGTTATTGTGCATGAAGAAAATATTGATCTTAAAGTTGAAAATATAGGCAATGCCACGCTTTCAGTGCATAAAGTATTTACCGTACTAAATGACGACGGCAGGCAGGCATTAACCTTTAATGAATTTAGTTCTAAAAATATTTTGCTGGAAGAAGCGGAAATAAAAGTGTACGACCGGAATGGAAAAGTTAAGGAAAAGCATAAAAAAAGAGACATGCTCACAACTGCAATAGGAGAGGGCCTTATAGATGATGGCTATGTAACCTATTACCGCATCTCAACAAATGAATATCCTGTAACCGTGGAATACAATTATGAGCAAAAATTTAAGAACACCCTAAATCTTCCTGATTATAAATATATCCATATTGGTGAAGCAGTTTTGCAATCAAATTTTACTGCAAGAATTCCAGCGGAAGTAGGGCTGAGATATAAAGGCTTTAACACTGCTGTAAAGCCTGTCATCAGCGATGATGGTAATTATAAAGTCTACAACTGGACCGTAAAAAATATTTCGCCTATAGACTACGAAGAAGGCGCCGTATCGGCTAACAATAAGTACCCCTACGTGGCGCTGGCACCGGATAATTTTTCTTATTATGGCTTCAATGGCAATCTTTCTTCGTGGAAAAGTTTTGGTTCATGGATCAATCAATTGTATAAAGATCTTGATGTACTTCCCGCAAACCGCCAGCAATTTTTTCAGCAGCTTGTAAAAGACGCTGCCAGCGACAAAGAAAAAATCGAACGCATATATTCTTACATGCAACAAAATTTCAGGTATGTAAGTATACAACTTGGCGTTGGAGGTTTAAAGCCGTTTTCAGCAGAGTTTACTGATCAAAAAAAATACGGGGATTGCAAGGCGCTGAGCAATTATATGAAGGCTGCCCTAAAATCCGTTGGTATTAAAAGTTATGTAGCTATAATAAATTCAGATTATAATGCTATGCCCGTGGATCCTGCATTTCCTTCAAACGACTTTAATCACGTTATACTTTGTGTGCCGGCTAAAGATTCTATTTGGCTGGAATGTACAAGCTCAACCATTGGTTTCGGCGAGTTAGGCACTTTCACAGAAAATAAAAATGCTTTACTGATCACCGAAGAAGGCGGTATGTTAGTGCCGACGCCGGTTAGTCATTTTGCTGCCAATATCTTTTCTACTGTAACTACGCTTAGTATAGCTGATGACCTGTCAGCACAATCAGAAACTATTTTAACCGGCAAGGGAGAATTTAAAGAGATTTTAGATGATTTGATAAAAGCAAATAAGGATGAGCAAAAGCAAGGCCTGGTGTCTGTTTTAGGCTTTAAGCAACCTGATGATTTTGAATGGAAAAAAACAGAAGGTGCATACGGCGCAAGTAAGTTAAATATGTCTATAAGAAGTGTGCCGGAGTTTAAGGCAGGCAGCAAGCTCTTTATCAACCCGAGAGTGTATAAGATATGGTCAAAGCGGCTTCCGAAATCAGAGGAGCGTAAATCTGATTTTTACTTTCGTTTTCCATTCCAGAAAATTGATACAACAATATTTAAACTGCCTCCCGGTGTAAAGTCTGATGTACTGCCTAAGGATAAAGACATAAAATGTCGTTATGCCATGTATACATCAAAAGCTTGGTTCAATGAAACGGAAAACGCAATCTACTCTGTAACATCGCTGGTGTTAAACAAGCATCAAATTCCTGTTCAGGATTTTGCAGCAGTAAAAACATTTTTTGATGATGTTATAAAGGATGACGCCCAAAGGATAGTCGTTAAAAAATAGCTGGCTGCTCTAATTGATTTTAAAAAGATATAACAAGAAAAACAAATTACTTCTTATTG
>JANLXV010000002.1:0-2508 GCA_031365305.1 Chitinophagaceae bacterium | reverse complement strand
ATCAATCGTAGCCGCAGCCGGTTTGTAGATGCCTGGGGTGGTCAGTTTAAAAATATGCCGGTAGCTGCTATAAAGGGCGAAACAGTAGTGGGCAGTAAAATTGCTTTGTTTACCTGCGATGAGCCGAAAACATTAGACAGGCTCGAGCAAATAGAACTGGCAGAGAATCTGCCGCATCCCACCATTAAAGGGGTATGGTTTAAAAAGTCGCCGCTGTTCGGCAGGTCTTACCTCATTTCTTCTTTTAATGAAACCAATGTTGATGAAATGATTGGCTATACCAAAAGAGCCGGATTAATATCATTGTATCATGAAGGGCCTTTCAAAAGTTGGGGACATTTTGTATTGGACAGTTCACAGTTTCCAAATGGTAAAGAAGGTCTAAAAAAATGCGTGGATAAAGCACATACTGCCGGTATAATGCTTGGCATGCATACGCTTACCAATTTCATAAATACTAATGACCCCTACATCACCCCGGTACCCGATGACCGGCTAAGCCTAACCGGGTTTTCTGCCCTAACAAAAAATGTTGACGCTGCCGCGAAAGAAATAGAAATAGCCTCCCCTGAATATTTTAATCAGCAACAAAATAATAACCTGCATACCATAAAGATTGGTAAAGAGTTGATACGCTATAAAACTGTAAGCATCACGGCGCCTTATAAAATATCAGACTGCCAGCGGGGCGCTTTTGGCACCATTGCAACAGCACATAAAGCAGGAGATATTGCCGGTAAATTATTTGATCATCCCTATGAAGTATTTTTCCCGGATATAAACATGCAAAGAGAAACTGCTAAAAATATTGCCACCTTGATGAATGAGACTGGTGTTGATCATTTGGATTTTGACGGCATTGAAGGAGGGCTGGCTTCCGGGCAGGGTATTTACGGCACTGAACTATTTGCAAAGGATGTTTATGACAATGTGAAGCATGATTTTATTTGCGGCACCAGCCGAAGCAGTACATTTTTCTGGCATATTTGCTCTTACTATAATTGGGGCGAGCCCTGGTATGGAGGTTTTAGCGAAAGTATGCAGCAATACAGGATAGATAACCAGGGATTGTTTGAGAGAAATTATATGCCGCACATGTTAGGCTGGTATCTACTTGCCGAGAACACCACCCTCGCAGAAATGGAATGGATGCTTGCCAGGTCCGCTGGCTATAATGCAGGTTTTGCGATGGTAATTAAGCCGGCTTCAATTAAAAAGAATCCGCTTGCACTTAACCTGCTGGATGCTATTCGGGAATGGGAAACCGCCAGGAATGGCCGTGCGTTTACAAAGGATCAGCAGGAGAGATTAAAAGATCCAAAAAATGAATTTCACTTAGAAAAAATAGAAGAAGGCAAATGGAACCTGACCCAGTCTGCAGTATCGCCTGTATTTGTGAGGGAAAAATTTTTAAGGCAACCCGGCGAGCCAACATACACCACCTGGAGCTATAAGCAGGACTGGCAGGAACAACCGTTGCAGTTCAGGTTATCCGTAAAAGGTAAAGAAGGAAGAGTGAGCGATTTAAAAATCCAATTGGATAACTATGCAGAAATCAAATTGCCTTTAGAACTGAGTGCAGGTGAAACGGTTATTTGTGATGGGACAGATTTGCTAAAAATTTATGATGTGAAAGGTAAATTAAGAAACACACACAAACTTTTGGCTTTACCACCGCTGGTAGCAAATGGCAGTCACGCCATTATAATTGATTGCGCTTTCGGTGGCGAAGAGCCGCCTAAGGTAGAGGTACAGTTTAAAGGAAAACTGGTAACTGAAAGCTGCACCATTTCAAAGTAGAATATTCTTAAAGATTAACTGAATTATCCGGTTCAATATATACAGAGCTGTTTCTCTTCAGTGGCAAAAATGAAGGAGAATAATAGGATAAATGATTTTTATCAGCATTGTATTGCGAAGTGCCCGGGACTGGACTCGAACCAGCACAACCTTGCGGATGCTGCGACCTGAACACAGTGCGTCTACCAATTTCGCCACCCGGGCATTTAGATTATTAAACTCTTCAAAAATTCTTTCCCAACTCCAGATTTTAAATATTTTTCCCTGGCTCTTGCATCAACTCTTGTTGCAAAAGTTTCTTTTATAATTAAATCAAATGGCTTATAAGCCTTTGTTGATCTGTTTTCACCATTATTATGTTCAAGCAAGCGCCTTTCTACACTATTCGTTAATCCGACATAAATATAATTTCGCCCTTTACTTTTAATCGCATAAACAAAATACATTTTATAAACTTTATGTCTACCAATCCTGCCTGCCGGCAGGCAGGTTCGCCACCCGGGCCGGTGTTATAAATCATTACAAATATAAAGGGGTATCAATAGCTTGCCACACTAAAATTTTGATCGCAAATTCCTGTTATGGTGTTGATATTTCAATTACATAAATCATAATCATTACATTTAAGAAAATTCGCACAAAAACTCTACACTCATGCCAGGCGATACAATGCTTATAAATAACAAGGCTGTTATGCAAAACACTTAT
>JANLXV010000680.1:0-3634 GCA_031365305.1 Chitinophagaceae bacterium | reverse complement strand
TGACAAATTTTTTAAAAAAAACTAATCTACGAAATGCTTCCTAATTGTTTGTTAAACCAAATCAACGGTAATAGGAGGACTTTCAGACTTCGTTAATTTGTAATGGTTATCGGGCACAGCATTTGTTCGATAATTTAAACAAGAAAACTTTAAAATTTTAATACTACATAGAAATGAACATTAAAAACATTTTTGCTACGGTAGCCATCAGCGGCCTCACTACCTTAGGTGTTATTGTCGGTTATAACAAATTCGATCCAAACCGTGCTAATCCAAATTTTAACCAAACTTCAATACCGAGCAATTATAAATATGCCGGGTTTTTTGATGAAAACGGAGCGCCATCAGCAGGCCCTACAGATTTTACGCAAGCTGCAGCAGCCGCATCGCCAACGGTTGTACACATCAAAACTAAAACCAACCCTAAGCAGGCTAATAATAATCTCCCGCAGAATAAGCAGTCCAATCCTTTTTCTGATTTGTTTGGCAATGATGACATGTTTGAACAATTTTTTGGTAATGGCAGAAACCGCCAGCAAATGTTGCCGCAAATGGCTTCAGGTTCAGGCGTTATAATAAGTGAGGATGGTTATATAGTTACGAATAACCATGTGGTAAGTGGCGCTGATGAAGTAAATGTTACTATGAGCAACCGTAAAACCTACACCGCGAAAGTTATCGGTGCAGATCCTTCCTACGACCTCGCAGTTATTAAGGTTAATACTGAAAAATTACCCTTCATGTTATATGGTAATTCAGATGATGTAAAAATTGGCCAGTGGGTTTTAGCCATTGGTTACCCTTTAAATCTTGAAACAACCATTACTGCAGGTATTATAAGTGCAAAAGGCCGTGCCTTAGGCCTGAACCGTGATAAGACCGGCAGCACAGCCTTAGCTGTTGAATCTTTTATTCAAACCGATGCCGCTGTTAACCAGGGAAACAGCGGCGGTGCTCTAATTAATCCTAACGGTCAACTGATTGGTATTAACTCAGCTATTGCTTCGCCTACAGGCTTTTATTCAGGTTATTCTTATGCCATACCGGTTAACATTGTAAAAAAAGTAGTGAACGATCTTATTAAATATGGTAGTGTTCAAAGAGGCTTTCTCGGCGCTCAGTTTACTGATGCCTCGGGGCTTACAGAAGCCGAAAAGAAAAGCCGCAACTTGCCTGACTATGCGGATGGCATTTATATTAACGATGTAACATCAACAGGCGCTGCAAATGCTGCCGGTATTAAAAAAGGTGATTTAATTCGCAAAGTGAATGATGTAACTATAGAATCAAGTTCGGATCTGCAGGAACAATTAAGCCGGTTTAAACCAGGTGATAAGGTAAATATTACTTATCAAAGAAATGGTTCATTATCAACAGTGCCTGTTACACTTAAAAACAGCGCAGGCAATTTTGAAATTGTGAAGGCAGATGAAATGATTGATAATTTAGGCGCTGATCTTGTAACGCTTGACGCAAAAAAAGCCAGGGAATATGGCATTGATGGCGGCGTGGTGGTGAAGAAAATAAACCAGGGAGCCATTGACGATCAAACCCGCATGAAGGATGGATTTATCATCACTAAGGCTAATGGCAAGTCCGTTAAAAGTGTTGAAGAATTAAAAGGTGTTATTGGCGCTGATAAAGATGTGAAGATTGAGGGCATTTACCCGGGCTACAATGAAATATTTGAATACCCGTTAAGCCTTGGTGCTGAATAAGTCATTGGTCATTTGTCATTGAATTATTAATACAACATAAATCATAATTGTGGCGACTTTAGGTCGCCATTTTTTTGCATATTATTTATTGGTCTTTAATTACCATTGCCCCAATGACCAATGACCTTCTTAATAATTGGCCCCAAAAAATAGATAACAAAGAATGATTGAACTCACAATCCCGACAAGATCTGCCAGTAGCATAACTGAAATGGAATAGCGTGTATTTTTAATACCTACAGCCCCGAAATAAAGCGCAACTACATAAAAGGTGGTATCAGATGACCCTTGCAAAATGCAGGCAAGTCTGCCGGCAAATGAGTCAGGGCCGTTAACCTTCATTGTGTCAATCATCATTCCCCTGGCGCCGCTCCCGCTAAGTGGTCTTATCAGGGCTGTTGGCAGTCCTTCAACAAATCTTGTATCAGCGCCTATCATTGAAAAGAAGGCTTTAAAACCATTGATGATGATTTCAAATGTGCCGCTTGTGCGCAGCATACTTATGGCTACCAGCATACCAACGAGGTAAGGTATAATTTTTACAGCAGTCTCGAACCCGCCTTTAGCGCCATCAACAAAAGCATCAAAAATGTTGATGTTTTTATACAGGGCACCAAGAACTATTGCAATAAAAATAGCGAGGATCAATCCATTACTCAACACCCCTGAAAAATTTTGTACAGCAGCAAAGGGCAATGTTTTCAGATACAGTACGAGAGTTGTTATTACAATAGAAATTCCTAAAACCCACGCCAATATCACAGGTTGTAACACATTAATTTTTTGTTTGTATGATACAATAAGCATGGCTGCCAGTGTAGCTGCAAAAGTGGCGATCATACAGGGAATAAAAATGTCTGTCGGGTTCACAGCTTTCAATGAAGCTCTTGCTGCAATTATAGTCACAGGTATTAAAGTAAGCCCCGAAGCATGCAGGCACAAAAACATGATCTGCGAATTGGTTGCCGAGTCCTTAGACGGATTAAGTTGTTGTAAACTTTCCATGGTCTTCAAACCAAACGGTGTGGCTGCATTATCAAGGCCAAGCATGTTAGCTGAAAAGTTCATCATCATGTGCCCCATAGCCGGGTGATCTTTTGGTAATTCCGGAAACAATTTTCTAAAGAAAGGCCCAACAGCTTTTGATAAGATTCTTATACCGCCGGCACGCTCCGCAATACTCATAAAGCCCATGAAAAGCGCCATTATGCCAATGAGGTTAATAGCAATCTCTACCGACGTTTTGCAGGTTGCAATTATGCCGTCAGATGTTTGTTCAGTGTATGAAACGATTGCGCCATTGCGCTTTACATATGTTATATCGCGGGCCTTAGCTTCTCCTGAAGCAGAAAGTGTTGCGTTAAGTGCAGCGGAAAGTAACGAAGAATCCAGTGCAACAGTATTGGTTGTGTCGCCAGCCTTGCCAACTACCATCTTACTATAAATGGCTTTATTCCCGGGGATAAAAAAATAACGGGCACTTGCCGCCAAAATTGCTACAATAATAAAGGCTGCCCAAATTCTGCTAAGAGCCATAAATGCTTAACGGTTGAGGTTAAAGGTATTATAAGAGGTATAAAACTAAGGTAGGTAAGCTAATCCATTTAAGGTCAATTAACTTACTTTTGCGCCCTAAAAAACACACATGGCTTTACAGGCAGGGATTGTCGGATTACCTAACGTTGGCAAATCAACACTTTTTAATGCAGTGAGTAATAGCGCCAAAGCGCAGGCAAGTAATTATAGATTTTGCACCATTGAACCAAATATCGGGCTTGTAAATGTGCCCGATGAAAGATTAGATAAGCTGGCTGCACTCGTTAACCCTGACAGGATTGTGCCGACGCAAATTGAGATTGTGGACATCGCCGGCCTTGTGCGTGGTGCAAGCAAAGGCGAAGGCCTGGGCAATAAAT
>JANLXV010000672.1:0-2133 GCA_031365305.1 Chitinophagaceae bacterium | reverse complement strand
CCAGCGGGCGAACACTTAGCGGACAAACGCTTGAAGCATTCTATATATCTGTTGCACATGCCAAACCCTTAAGCGTAGGATTGAATTGCGCTCTGGGCGCTACGCAAATGCGGCCACATATTGAAGAATTAAGCGGCCTGGCAGATTGCTTTACGTCGGCTTACCCCAATGCAGGTTTACCTAATGCCTTTGGCGAATATGATGAGCAGCCCCATGAAACTGCCCACATTATTGAGGAATGGGCTAAAGAAGGCTTTGTAAATATTGTTGGTGGCTGTTGCGGTACTACGCCGGATCACATCAGGCATATAGCTGAAGAAGTTAAAAAATATAAGCCAAGAATGGTGATACAGGAGAAGGAATTGGTGGCTTAATTACTACCGGATGTTTTTAGATTTTTATCCTGATATTTTATTATGATGTTGCACACAAAACCACCTTACTTACGTCTCTCAGGTTTAGAACCATTAGTTGTTCGGCCTGAAACCAATTTTGTAAATGTTGGTGAGCGGACTAACGTTACCGGGTCAAAAAAATTTGCAAGACTAATAAGAGATGGCAATTATGAAGAAGCCTTATCTGTGGCCAGGCAACAGGTTGAAAACGGCGCACAGATCCTTGATGTAAATATGGATGATGCCCTGCTTGATGGTGAAAAGGCGATGACCACTTTTTTAAACTTATTGCAGGCTGAGCCGGACATTGCTAAAATTCCGGTAATGATAGATTCATCAAAATTTTCCATTATTGAAGCAGGTTTAAAATGCGTGCAGGGAAAATGTATTGTGAATTCAATCTCTATGAAAGAAGGTGAGGAAAAGTTTATTGAACAGGCGATCACCTGTAAAAATTATGGTGCATCAGTAATTGTGATGGCCTTTGACGAAAAAGGCCAGGCGGATACCAAACAGCGCAAAGTTGACATTTGTTTAAGGGCTTATGATATATTAACGGGTATTGGCTTTGATCCACAGGACATTATTTTTGACCTGAACATTTTTGCAATTGCTACCGGCATTGAAGAACATAATAACTATGCTGTAGATTTTATAGAAGCCACAAAAGAGATCAAAGAAAAATTACCCTTAACAAAAATCAGCGGCGGCGTAAGCAATATATCTTTCTCATTCAGGGGAAATGAAACGGTAAGGGAAGCCATGCACAGCGTATTTCTTTTGTATGCTATCAAAGCTGGTATGGACATGGGCATTGTAAATGCGGGGCAGATGATCGTGTATGATGAAATTGAACCGCGGCTCAGGGAGCTTTGCGAAGACGTTATTCTTAATAAAAATCCTGAAGCAACAGACCAGTTATTAGCTTATGCCGATACGGTTAAAGCCAAAGGAAAAGTTGAAGTTAAAAATGAAGTATGGAGAAGTGATGACGTTGAAAAAAGATTAAGTCATGCACTGGTAAATGGCATCACTGATTTTATTGATGTTGATACGGAAGAAGCCAGGCGAAGATTCAGTAAGCCTTTAGAAGTCATCGAAGGTCCTTTGATGGATGGAATGAACATTGTTGGTGATCTGTTTGGCAGCGGAAAAATGTTTTTACCACAGGTTGTAAAAAGTGCACGGGTAATGAAAAAGGCTGTGGCTTACCTGCTGCCTTTTATTGAGGAAGAGAAATTGAATAATCCTGTAAAGGATGAAAAAGGGGTAGCGAAAATTTTATTGGCAACCGTAAAAGGTGATGTGCATGACATCGGCAAAAATATTGTCGGCGTGGTGTTGGGCTGCAATGGTTATGATATTATTGATCTTGGTGTAATGGTGCCTGCGGATAAAATATTGCAAACAGCAAAACAGTTAAACGTAGATGTGATAGGTCTTAGCGGTCTTATAACGCCATCGCTTGATGAAATGGTGCATATAGCTAAAGAGATGACGAGACAAAAGTTTACCATCCCTTTATTGATTGGTGGCGCTACTACTTCACGTATGCATACTGCTGTAAGAATTTCTCCTGAATATAATAATGGCGTGATGCATGTGCTCGATGCTTCAAGAAGTGTGACAGCAGTAAGTAGCCTCTTAAATCCGGATCAAAAAAATGAAATACTTGACAAAACAAAAAAAGATTACGATAAGCTTCGCCAGGATTTTGGCAATAAAAAGTCAGCTAAAA
>JANLXV010000656.1:0-3694 GCA_031365305.1 Chitinophagaceae bacterium | reverse complement strand
AGTAACAACAAAGGCGGTATGGTAACATTGGTTTCTTTATAACTGTTATTAATCGTTACACTTAACACTTTTTTATTGCATTCACTTTCCAGCATTAAGTAGTCTTCAACAATCTCCAGTTCTTTATTAAGAGATACGTTTTCATCTTCGCTTTCGTATAAAATATAACTCAACATTTCTGAGAGCTTAATAAGCAGCCGGGCAGATTCTTTGTACCTGTATTGCGCCTCTTTGCGGATAGCCTCAAGAGACTGAAATAAAAACCGCGGGTGAATTTGCGCCTTTAATATTTTAATTTCCTTGTTAACTTTTTGCTTTAATAACCATTCGTTCTGTCTTTGTTCCAGGTAACGGTTCTTCAGCATTTTTATACAAATCGCGAAACCACTCACGCTTAAAGGATACACCAGACCATTGCTTACAACAAAATCTATCCGGCGTACAACGCTTTCCCTTGCAAGCGGAATGTCGAAGGCTAAACGTATCTCAATTGATGTACTCATTAAATAAGACAGGTATAAAACAGCCACACTTAAAACAGTTAGGATTGAAATCAACTGAATGTATTTGCCCTTTAAAATATATCGTGGTAATAGGTAATACATGCTTAAGTAAGCATACAAAATGCTTATCGGCAAAAACTGCAGAAGATTCTCAAGTCTTATAATATATGTACTTAATAAAAACAGGTAACTAAGATCATTTAATAGTACCTGAATAATAAAACGTACAGGCTAAAACATAGCCAAAAAGCGAGATGTCTTAATAAGCGGGGTAAAATGTTGTTTGAAAAAATAAAGTCATGTTTTGTCACAGCATTATTTTATAAGAAAGATACTTCGCTAAATTTTCAAATTATACTATTTCGGGTAAAATTCTTCCAATTACATGCTTTTGACTCTTAAAGCCATTCGTCGCCAACGAATCTACTATCAGGTGTTTAAACAGTTAAATCTGTTCTGGTTTACTGCAAACGTCGAATAACCAAAATGCTTTGAATGTGGCGGATAATTTTGATCTGTAATACTTAAATAAGATACCCAACATTTTAAAAATTTTAAAACACACGATCATGAAAATGCAATTAAAACTAATCTTCCTGCTTTCCGTACTATTTTTTACAACCCTTACAGGCTGCAAAAAGTATGACAGCCTCACTATCACCGGTAAGCCCGGTGCAGAAAACAAAGACCAAACATTTTACAGCGCCAGGTAAAAATGGGCGATGGCATGGCCCGGTCATTTATCAGAACAACCCATAATGGCCAACCCCTGGAGATAGGTGTTGAAATGAATGATGCGGTTCTCAACAATTTGCCGGGTGCAAACTTTAGTGTTGCCATTCCATTTCATGAAAAAGCCAAAGAAAACACACCCTTCGATCATTTGTACATAACCTGGGCTGCCAATGGGCACCCCTTGCCAGGCACTTTTATCGGGCCACACTTTGATGTAAGATTTTTTATGACAAGCCTTGAAGAGCATCTGGCCATTCCGCCTTATGCAACCGACCCTACCGGCTTTGATAACCATCCGCCTGCCGGCTTTATGCCGTCATCCTATTATCCCGATGCGCCTGTTGCCGGTCTTGGCGTACACTGGTCTAATAAAACATTTGATAACCCTGCAACTAAAGCCATGATCCTCGGGTCTTACAACGGTAAATTCACCTTCGTTTCACCCATCATGATCCTTGATGTGCTTACAGGCGGTCAAACATTTTCTTTGCCTTATGATCAGCCGCAATACTTTACCCAAACCGGAAAGTATTACCCAACCAAATACAATATTTACCGGAATAATACCAATTTAAAACATTATATATCACTTACCGATTTCGTTAAAAGAACTTAAGGTTTTATATATTTTATTGGGCAAGCAACGGTTGGTTTTAAAAAGCCATTTCATAAAAAATGAAATGGCTTTTTTATTTGTTATCCCATGTCCATTCATGACTTTAGCTTTGGCTATAAGCTCATTATTGAAGTAACCTTTTTTGTTTTTATCAATGCTTATACAAAAGGTTATCATCCCCTTAAAAAAGTATTCATGCTCTTCATTCAGCAATCAGTTATGTTTCTATTAAGCATAAGGTCTTCCATTTTAGCATTGCGGTTGGGAGAGTGTTCAACAAAAGAAACAGAAAAATGGATTAAACCGAAAGATTTTTACATGCAGGTCAATTACAAAATTTTCTTATCAATACCTGCCTGCTTGAGTATGCTGTGTAAAGTTCCTTTTGGCAGGTCGTGAGTATGCATAGGAACAATGACCCTTTTAGAGCCATCGGGTAGCATAAAGATTTGATGACTGCCGCTTGCCCGGTCAAAAACAAAACCCTTTTGTTCCAGCAAACGAATAATTTCTTTAGAAGTATAACCAGGTGTTTTATGACTCACGCCACAACGGATACAGAGTACTCAAAAGTGTTTTCTTCAGTAGGGATGACTTCTCCATGTGCAATAAGGCTTTCCAGGTAAAGTTCAATAGCATCCTTAGCCATCGTAATAGCTTCTTCTATATTTTCACCATAAGTAATGCAACCAGGAAGGGCAGGCACCGAAACCGTAAATCCGCCTTCAGGCTCTTTGGTTAATAGTATGCGGTAATTAAGATGTTGTGGCATATTGGTTATTTTAAGAAGAATATCCTTTGGGGCTATGCTGATCTTTTTTCAGCATTACATCAATTTTTTTAAGGGTATTTAAGTGTTCAGCGATGTGTTGTGTTCTTTCATTTAATACAGTCATAATTACTTTCACGAATTAATCAGTATAAAAATAACCTAATAATATTTTAATTTATTACATTTTGATTTATGATTAGTTAAATACCTATTTCATTATTTGGCCTCAATTCATTATGTTATTATCCTTGTTGTAATACAGGAACTATCCGCTTTTTTTGAAATGTCTATTCAGGATTAAAGATATGTTTCATAAGCCTTGCTCTCCTCAAAAAAAATTACTTTTGCCCTCTTAATTTTAAATATGCAAAAAGGCCCCATTTCAACTTTTATAGAACACCACTACCGCCATTTTAATTCTGCTGCTTTAATGGATGCAGCCAAAGGTTACGTTACACATATAGATGAAGGTGGTAAAATGATGATTACCCTTGCCGGTGCCATGAGTACCGCAGAACTCGGTATTTCCCTGGCAGAAATGATTCGCCAGGATAAAGTGTCTATCATCAGTTGTACCGGTGCAAATCTTGAAGAAGATATTATGAATCTTGTAGCGCATAGTCATTATAAAAGAGTCCCTAATTACCGTGACCTTAGCCCGCAGGAAGAATGGGATTTATTAGTGAATCATTACAATCGTGTTACAGATACTTGCATACCGGAGGAAGAAGCTTTCAGAAGGCTGCAACAACATATCCATAAAATATGGAAAGATGCCGATGATAAAGGCGACCGTTTTTTTCCGCATGAGTACATGTATAAAATGTTATTGAGCGGCGTGCTTGAACAGTACTATGAAATTGACCCAAAGGATAGCTGGATGATGGCCGCTGCGCAAAAAAATTTACCAATAGTTGTGCCTGGCTGGGAAGACAGTACTATGGGAAATATTTTTGCCTCCTACATTATCAAGAATGAACTAAAGGCCTCAACAATGAAAAGCGGAATTGAGTACATGGTTGAACTTAGCAATTGGTACCGAAACAATTCAGCAGGAAAAGGTGTTGG
>JANLXV010000649.1:0-18757 GCA_031365305.1 Chitinophagaceae bacterium | reverse complement strand
TTTTATTTCATGACTGGCTGTATAAAAATTTCCCGGACAGGGCTGATAAAGTTTGGCATTTGATTGAGCAAAGCCATGATGGACAAGTGAATGATACACGATGGGGTGTGCGTATGCGTGGCGAGGGAAACATAGCCCAGATGGTAGCGCAGCAATACAAAAAATATGGCAAGCTTTATAACATGAACGCCGAAGAATGGAGTTTAGATACCAGCATTTTTAGAAGGCCGGGAGAGCAGGCGAGTTTGTTTTGAGATCATTGAAAATCGAAAATGGGATTTTTGATTTTCAGGGATAAAAGTTAAGACAAAAAAGGTTTTATGAACGGACGAATTTTTAAAAACTTTACTAAGTATCAATAGAAACATGTCTCAGCAATAAAAAATGGCATGCTTTATAAAAGATGAATGCGGAGAAACGAGAATTTAGATACGCATTTTTATAAGGCTGGGAAAACAGCGGAGTTTGTTTTGAAGAATAGATAGAAAAAAATCAACTTTAAATATATGTTGCGCATAAAAAATTTACTAAAAACTGGGTTAACATGAAAATGATCATGACGCCCGGTTATAGGAGTTTATTTGGCGAACCAAACTTTACGTACAAGGAGTTACTAAAAAAAGTTTCGTCAGAATTAGTGATAATGATATTAGGAAGTATCAATGCAGAATTAAATACTTCCGAGAAACCAGAAGAAAAGCATTCTAGAATCTGGGCCAGAATTTCTTACAGATTTTCACAAGAGCATCTTAAAAAGTTTAATGTCGCTTTTACAAAATTTGGGTTAGATGTTAATGGCTTTACTGGGAGATTATTTGATCGAAGTTGCTTGCTGGCGATGATTCTAAACGAACTTCAACGGAATAACATTTGCGAAGACAACCTTAATGATCCGTCCGGTGAATATGATTTTGTTATGGCGTATTTATTAGTGGTTGATGAAGAGAGAAAAAGAGACTCACTTTTAATGAAAGAAATAAAGGACATTAAGGATGACTTGATGCCCACGATGCCGTTATTATGGGCAAGCTCAATAAGACAATATGAATTTAATCATACTGGTAACACAGCGTTCGAATTATTTAAATTATTAAGTTTTTCAAAATATGCGTTAGATAACTTTCGGCCTTATATGAAGGAATTAATTCAAAAAAATTCTTTTAAAAATCTTTCCGAGTATATCACAAGTTTTTTTCAATTATCGAACGTGACATTGATTGATAATGCTGATGAACCACTTCGAAAGCTGGTATATATTGTACCCGAAAATGATAGCATCACGAGCCATCTTCAGAATCTTTGTTGTAATGTGTTAATTGGTAAACAAGACATTGTAATGTCAGATTTACGTAAATATCCTCTTTATCAAACCTTCAAAGGATTTATGATTTTAGACGAAAATATGTTCAGAAAAAAAATCTATAGAGGCGCTTTATTCGGCTTACAAAAAGAAACTGAATTATGTAAAGTCATGAATTTTTTAGATTACAAAACGATGGTTTCTAAAAATTTTATCGAAAAAATATTTTTTAGAAATATTTGTTCTATGATGATTAAAACCAAACATGATAAGATTTATTTTGATGACGGAAGAATTAAATGCCCAGATTTGTTTTACCGTTCTGATAAATCGGTTATTCTTCTTGAGTTCAAGGATTATTTATTTCCTGACCGAGTTATGGCGGGAAATAAGTATTTTATTTTCAAAAAATATTTGGAAGAAAGATTTGTCAAATCCGAAAAATTAAAACCTAAGGGAATTGATCAATTACTAAAAAATATTAGTGAACTAATTAACTTAGAATTGGGCTTTGACAATGGACTTAATAATATGATTGAAAAAGGCAACAAAATTAAAGTCTATCCTATTATTTGTCATACTGACCTTATGTTTAGCATGCCAGGCGTAAACGAATATTTGAATATTATTTTTTCCAAAAAAATCAAGGAAAAAAAGACTGAATCATTTCATGTCCAAAACGTTACTATAATTAGTCAAGAAGTACTTTTTGATTGTGCAGCTAGAGGAGAAACTTTTATCTCATTAATGAAATTAATAGATAGATATTGGCAAATAGTTACTAATCTGAAAAAAAATATCAATTCTGTAAATGGTTTTCTTAATACTGTTATAAGTTTTGATGAAGTATATGAAACGAAATTTAAGGGTGAATTTATTAAGAAGCAAAAGATTACAACAACTGAGAATATAATTAAAATGGGAGAACTGGTTGGTTTAACTGAACAAGAATTTTTTGAAGCACTTTAAGCTTTATCTTTTGAATATGAATTACAATAAATAGCATTATCAAAGTAAATTTTAAAAGCTTGATTAAATAAACGCATAAGACTGTTGACCTGTAACTATCTTTCAAGTTATGAAAGTTTCCATCCTTATAATTTTCCTTCTAACTTTTCAATTTTCCTTTTCCCAAACCGATAGCTTTTACTTATTAAAGCCTGACCGCATATTTGATGGCGAACAAATGCACACTGATTGGATAGTATTGGTAAAAGGCAATACTATTGAAGCAGCCGGATCTATGATGTTTAAATTACCGGCAAACACGAGGGTTATCGAAATGCCCGGGGTTACGTTGTTACCCGGTTTAATTGAGGGTCATTCGCATTTGTTTTTACATCCTTATAATGAAGTAAGCTGGGCCGACCAGGTTTTAAAAGAAAGCCGTGCGGAAAGAACAGCCAGGGCAGTTAACCATGCTAAAGCAACGCTTCTTGCAGGGTTCACCACAGTGCGTGATCTTGGTACAGAAGGCGGCATGTATGATGATGCCGGTTTAAAGGCAGCTATAGAAAAAGGAGTTATACCCGGTCCGCGGATGATCATTGCTACAAGAGCTATTGTTGCCAAAGGGGCGTATGAACCAAGACCTGAAAATCCTGACCTGCAGTTGCCACAAGGTGCAGCCGAAGTTGCGGGATTGGAAAGTATGGCTAATGAAGTAAGAACACAAATAAGCAAGGGCGCTGATGTTATAAAGCTTTATGCCGATTACCGCTGGGGCAGGGGAGGTGAGGCAGCGCCAACATTTAGTATCGAAGAAATAGCGCTTGCTACTTCTATAGCAAAAAGCGGGGGTCGGCAAACAGTGGCTCATGCTGTTACCGCCGAAGGTATGCGACGTGCCATAATGGGTGGTGTTACAACTCTTGAACATGGTGATAGCGGAACTGCTGAGGTGTTTAAACTAATGAAAGAAAAAGGCGTGGCGTTATGTCCCACGCTTTCGGCCAGCGAAGCGGTGGCTCAATACAAGGGATGGAAAAAAGGCAATGATGCCGAGCCGCAAAACATTACCGCCCGCAGAAAAAATTTTCAGCTTGCCCTGCAAAATAATGTTACTATTTGTATGGGCGGCGATGTCGGCGTTTTTGCGCATGGCGATAATGCCAGGGAAATGGAAGCCATGGTTGATTATGGCATGAAGCCCGTGGATGTGCTTCGCTCGGCAACCTCTGTAAATTCAGATGTTTTTAATTATGCCAATAAAATAGGCAGGCTTAAAAAAGGTTTGCTCGCCGATATTATTGCGGTACAAGGCGATCCCTCAAAAGATATATCCGTTGTTCGAAAAGTGGTATTTGTTATGAAGGATGGTAAAATAGTTTTAGACCAGCCTGGTAAGTAGGGCATTCAACATTACACTGCATTCGTTCTCATAGTTCCTACTTCTTCAAGCTGCTGAAAAAGCGGAACAGAAATGAATACAAACCCCAAAAACAATAATTCTGCGGCATACAATTTTGCAAGAGTAAATGCTAACGCAACCGCTATAACCCATAAAGCCATACAAATTTTATTAGTCATTTTATTTGCATCCATAAAAAATATAAAGCCTATACCAGCGGCGGCGCAACACAATAAAATTTCGATTGCGTGTTTTGCTAATCCCATTTTTTTAAAATTTACGTGATAGATATCGCTGCCACAATACATGGAAATTACAAGAGAAAGTATTGATAAGAACAGGTAAGCAATCCTGTTTTTTGTACTGTTTAAAAAAATATAAAAACTACAAAGAGAGCCAATAAACGCCAGGACAGCCGGAAACCAATTTTTCGGAATTCCAACATCTGTTGAAACATTTCTTTTAACCATTACATCAATCAATACCATTAAAACAACCATGCCGGCCAACACAGCAATTAAAATGCGTGTACCGGTAAATTTTATTTTAGCGGCAGATACAGTTACATTTTTATGTTGAATTTTTTTTATAGTATAGCTATAATAAATAACGGTCGAAATAAAAAAGCAAAAGGTTCCAAAAACTTCAGAGCCTTCCTCAAGCAACAGGTAAAATACCGGCCTGTGCCAGGCAGCCGGGTTTGGGGAATTTTGCCAGGAGGAGATTTCAAAATTTTCCTGGATAGGATTACTTAAAAAAAATATTATACCCAGTACCATAAAAACGCCTGCAGACAAAGGCTTTCTAAGTCTAAGCCAGCTAAATAAAGTCATGAATACTCCAACCAGGATGATCAACACATAAAATGCTCCCCAGCCTGAACTTGATGAACCTTCAAGTGATTTAAATAATGCCGACTCTCCGATTGTTTCATGAAATGATCCCATTTCATCAAAAGAAAGTGTAAAAAAAGCCAGGCTTAATATCAGCCATCCATAACTTACCAATTTGGAAGTTTTACTAAAATGGACACGCTCCATGTCAAGAAAAAAACACAGCGAACACATTATAGCCACGAGGCAAAGTATCATGGAAGAATACCAAACGGCAACCACATTTTCTGTAGCCAGGTTTAACTGGTTCTTCAGGAAAATTTCTGTATGATTGGAATGAAGGATAACATTATACGACCTCCAGGTGGTAATGAGGAAGACAATGTTTGCAATAACAATTAAGGTAATAATTTTTTTAAAGTGAAACCAAGTGAGTTTAGGCAGCATACTATTGATGGTATTTTATGGTCATTCATGAAATGAAATGACAATAATAGTTGATGCGAATGTGTAAAGCAATTTCTTTAATAAGAAATAAAAATATTACAATCTCTTACGGTAAAATAAAATTACTTTTTTTAAAAAACTCATACTACTCTTAAAACGATTTTACCTCTTACGTGCCCTTCTTTACTAAGCTCCTGCGCTTCAGCCGCCTCTTCCAAAAGCATCACTTTTGCAATAACGGGCTGCACTTTACCTGCATCAATCAGTTGGGCAATGTGCTCTAATTGATCAGGATGTGATTGTGCCATGAAGCCTTCAAGATGAATATTTTTTGCCCGGGCTTCTTCCAGGCATTCCGGCTTTAAAACAGTAATAAGCCTGCCGCCATTTTTTAAAATTTGCAGCGAACGTTTTTGAATATCGCCACCCATCGTATCTAATACAAGATCTATATCATGAACAATATCTTCAAACTTTTCTTTTTTGTAATCAATAACTTCATCAGCGCCAAGCAATTTTAAAAAATCAATATTTTTTTTTGAAGCGGTACCAATAACATAGGCGCCTTTCCATTTGGCAAATTGTATGGCAAATGTGCCAACGCCGCCTGCGGCAGCATGTATCAAAACTTTTTGACCCCGCTGTAATTGGCCATGATCAAAAAGGCCCTGCCAGGCGGTTAAACCTGCAAGAGGTACAGCAGCCGCTTTTTCATGACTAAGGGTTTTGGGTTTGTGACTTACCTGGCTGGCTTTTATGGCAACATATTCTGCATAAGCGCCATTCTTTGCGGGATGAGGCATACTATATACTTCATCTCCTTTTTTAAAAATTTTTATTTCCTGCCCCACAGCTTCTATTACACCGGAAACATCCGATCCGGGCGTAAGAGGGAAAGTTGTTGGAAATTTTTCTTTACGTTGCCCTTCCCGTATTTTCCAATCTACAGGGTTTATAGCTGTAGCATACACTTTTATCAATACTTCATCACCTGCTATTGTTGGCAAGGGGGCGTCTTCCATTTTTAAAACTTCGGGGCCGCCGAACTTATGCATTCTTATTGCTTTCATAAAAACTTATTAGCTTTTACTCACACGAGCCAGATGACCGGTATGAGTGTATTAAAATATGATTTGTAAACAGCACAAAATTATATATAGCTTCTACATTTTACCTTTATCTATTGCCGGAAAATTTCATTATCACCAAACCTGTTTCAATGAGGGTTTTTACAAAGGAAACACAAAAGAATCTTACACCGCAAAATGCACTGGATATTTTGAAAGCCGGTAATGAAAGATTTGTAAAGAATATTAAGGCACACCGCAATCTTTTACAACAGGTTAACGAAACATCAGCAGGCCACTTTCCTTTTGCCGCCATATTAAGTTGTATAGATTCCAGAACATCTGCGGAACTCATTTTTGACCAGGGGTTAGGAGATATTTTAAGCATTCGCATTGCCGGAAATATTTTGAATGAAGACATACTGGGCAGTATGGAACTCGCCTGTAAACTTGCCGGGTCAAAACTTATTGTTGTACTTGGGCATACCAAATGTGGTGCTATTGAAGGCGCGTGTAATAATGTGGTGCTTGGGCATCTTACTATACTTTTAAATAAAATACAACCGGCTATTGAAGCGGAAACCCTGACACTAAAAGAAAGAAATGCTTCTAATATTTCCTTTGTAATCAACGTTACAATAAACAATGTTTTTTTAACCGTTAAAAAGATAAGAGCACAAAGTGATATTCTTAACGTGATGGAAAAAATCAACCAGATAAAGATCATTGGAGGATTATATGATGTAGATACCGGCCAGGTAATTTTCTATGAGTAATTTCAAAAATATAAATTGGTAATCATGATGGATAATATAGAAGTAGACAGCATTTTAAATGAACAAAATGCACACCTTGCTAAACTTCATAAAATAGTAAACGACACTATTGCTGAAGAAGAACTGATCCTGAACAACCTTTTACACCCGCCGAAAGAAATATTAACCCGTGGGCAAAGCATTTCAGATAAAGTAGCCAGATTTGGCGGTAGCTGGAAGTTTATTATCATCTTCATTGCATTTTTAACGGTCTGGGTGGTATATAATTCTGCTGCGGCAAAGGCAGGCTTTGATCCTTACCCATTTATATTAATGAACCTTATATTATCTTTTATTGCTGCGCTGCAGGCGCCAATAATTATGATGAGCCAAAACCGCCAGGAAGAAAAAGACCGGATGCGAAATGAAAATGATTACCTTATTAACCTTAAAGCTGAAATGGAAATAAGAAGCCTGCACTCCAAAGTTGATCTGCTTATTGAAGAACAACTCAAAACTCTTTTTGATACACAGGCAAAGCAATTTATACTGCTGCAGGAAATCAGGGCAAAACTTAATGGAGCTTCTTCTGACAAGATTTAGCCAATTCATTTTAAAACTATGATCACTGAATATTTAGGACAGTCAACAATCAATCGCATTTGCTGATGCTTATTTAAATGAAAAAAGAGGATAGCACCTGACAGATTTAAGTCTTAAAAAATTTCTTAATTCGTTCCCAACTTCATTTCGCCACAAACCAAATAAGCAACCTCATCTTTTCATTCAGGATAATCAGAAGCAGTAGTGTTAAATGATTGTAACAAATCTGTTGTTTTAATGTGTTGCATTATATTTGCGTTTTAATGACTAAGCTTCGTATCATATCATTCATTCTTGCCTTAGTATTAGCTATACAAATGCTGCCCATTGCGCAAATTGGTTATGCATTAAGCAGTAATCAGTGGACAGAAGAGCTTCCACATAGCACAGGGGATGATACTTCCAAAGGTGATAATTCCCTGGCTAAATTTCTTTTTGAAACACCTCATCATTTTATTTCAAATATTTCCTGCAGTGCAGAAAATAGTTATATTCATTCCTCTGACCAGATTCCGTCAAACCATTCCATTGATGTTGTATCGCCTCCACCGGATGTATTAGCATAATACTTTTTAAGTAATTTTTGAGACTATAATCTCAACTGTTATTCTGTTTATTGCAATCTATAACTCTATAAGCCGATAATTTATTTATCAATAAACTTTAGTGTTTTATTCAGTATAGATTTTTATTTCATTCCATAAATTTTCAGGACAATGAACGATTCTAAAAGAGTTGCTTTTAGATATTTAAAGTATGACCTGCCGGCAGGTTTAGTGGTTTTTTTAGTGGCTTTACCACTTTGTTTAGGCATATCTCTGGCTTCGGGTGCACCATTTTTTAGTGGCTTAATTTCAGGTATAATAGGCGGCATCGTTATTGGGTCTTTAAGCGGCTCTAACCTTAGTGTAAGCGGCCCTGCGGCCGGTTTGGCTGCTCTTGTATTAAACGCTATTACCAATATCGGTGCGTTCGATCTGTTTTTATGTGCAGTATTAATCGCCGGTATAATACAAATTTTAATAAGTGTGGCTAAACTTGGCGGTATAGCAAGTTATTTCCCATCAAGTGTTATTAAAGGCTTACTTACCAGCATCGGTATTTTAATTATTGCAAAGCAAATTCCTCACGCTGTTGGGTATGATAAAAATTCAAAAGGTTTGTTATCAGAACTTGGGGATGAAGACTGGCATGAATTGCTTCAGCCCCTTCAGCATATTAATGCCGGTGCATTAATTATTTGTATTGTGGCTATTATAATAATGCTGCTTTGGGAAAAACCTTTTATAAAGAACAGGATAAAATTTATTCCTGGCGCATTAGTGGCAGTTATCGCCGGCATAATTATGAATGAAATGTTTAAGGCGGGTAACAGCCCTCTTGCTGTAAGTAAAGATCATCTTGTGCAAATACAGGCGGCAAAAAATCCATCAGATTTTCTTAGCTTTTTTACGCTTCCAGACTTTAATGGATTTTTAAACAGCAAGGTGATCATCACTGGGATCATGATTGCTATTATCGCCTCCCTTGAAACATTGCTAAGTATTGAAGCCATTGATAATCTTGATCCTGAAAGAAAGGTGACTAATACAAACAGGGAATTATTAGCGCAAGGCATAGGCAATACTGTTGCCGGTATGATCGGAGGTTTACCGCTTACGAGTGTAATAGTAAGAAGCAGCGCTAATATACATGCAGGTGGTAAGACAAGACTTTCTACCATTTTTCATGGCATATTGTTATTATTATGTGTGGTTACAATTCCGGGGTTACTGAATTATATTCCACTCGCTGCATTGGCAGCAATACTTTTGTTAACAGGTTATAAACTTTGTAGGCTTTCCGTTTTTTCCGCCATCATCAAAAATGGAAAATATCAATACATTCCTTTTTTTATAACAGTGATTGTTATCATTGCAATTGATCTGTTAGGTTTGTATAAACCATTAAAAGGTGAGGGATTGTTGATAGGCGTGATAGCGGGATTAATAGCTGCATTTGGCGCTATCCTTCATGGTAACCTTAAAAATTCGTATTTTTTTCATAAAGATCAACATCATGAAGGTGATGTGATAAAGATCCGCCTTTCTGAAGAAGTATCGTTTTTAAATAAGGCAGCTATCAGAGAAACACTTGATCATATACCTGTAAATTCAATTGTTGTTATTGATGCGTCACATACGGATTATATTGACTTTGACGTGCTGGAACTCATCAAAGAATTCAGAGATATAAAGTCGCCGTTGAAGCATATCAATTGCAGGCTTGAGGGCTTCCAGGATAAATATAAAATTGAAAACAAATTATACGTACAATCATTACATTAAAAAATTGTTTATGGAAAATTCATATCAAAAATTATTACAGGGCAACAAATTATTTGCAGAAACAAGACTTTTTCAGGATCCTGATTATTTTAAAAAATTATCTGAAGGGCAAACGCCGGAATATTTATGGATAGGTTGCAGCGATAGCCGTGTGCCTGCTAATGAAATTACCAGTACCAAAAGCGGCGAAATATTTGTTCATCGCAATGTAGCCAACCTTGTAGTGCACACGGATACAAACCTGCTAAGTGTTTTGGAATATGCTGTGGTATATTTAGGGGTGAAGCATATTATTGTTTGTGGACATTATGGCTGTGGAGGAATAGCAGCGGCCATGACGAATACTTACCATGGCTACGTTGATAACTGGCTGCGTAATATTAAAGATGTGTATTATCAAAATTTTACAGAGCTGGATGCTATTGAAGAGGAGAGTCAACGGGCCAATCGCTTAACCGAGCTAAACGTTATAGAACAGGTTAGAAACCTGGCAAAAACTACCATTGTTCAACGGGCCTGGGCTGAAAGAGAATTGCATCTTCACGGCTGGGTGTATGGCTTACATAACGGGTTGGTGAAAGATCTTTCAATTATTCACCAGGGCAGTGAAGACATTGATAAGATCTATAGATTTCAATTGAAGAATCATTAGGCAAGTCAATGCACAACATTAAATATTGATGCTTAATGATAGCAAGCCAGCGTAATATATTTTTATAAAAACGGATTTTAAACACTGTATCAAAAAAAGAACCTTTTAATACAGCGTTATTTTTTTGCATGCATATCTAATCATAAAAAATCTCATCAGGATTCTCTGAAAAAGCAATTTTAAAAATCCGCCCGGCGTGATTTTTTTAACTATCATGTTATATGATGTAAGTGGCAAAAAATGGCTACATTTAATGGAGGCAAAACAAAAAAGAATATTGTACAGATTCCTGTTCAGTCATTACGTAGTGGTACGTACTGGGTTGAAGTAAGGTCACTAAAACAAACCATTACCCTAAGAATGGTTTTAAATAAATAAAAAGATTCAGTGTAAACTCAACCCTTCCGCCCCTGTCATTCAACAGGGGCGGTTTTTTTATACACGATACACACATGTATCATTATGTAGAATGACTATTATTTTTAAAAGATGTTAGCTCAATTTTTAACAGCTAAAAATATGTTAGCAATGGATTTAAAGCCAACGATATTTATTGGATCATCAACAGAGAATTATGACATAGCTGAAAAAGTAGAAATCCTGTTAACTGACATTGCAGAATGCCGGTTATGGAAAGACGCTTTTGATTATGGAAAAAGTTCTTATGATAGTCTTGTTACTCAAATCAGCTTTTATGATTATGCCATTCTTATTGCCGGTGCTAATGACGTTTTAATTTCACGTCACCAGGTATTTGATTCTCCTAGAGATAATGTATTATTTGAATTGGGCCTATTCGTTGGGGGGCTTGGTAAAAGCAGGGTTTTTTATATGGTTCAGGAAGGCACAAAAATACCAACCGATCTATCGGGTATTACGTTGCCGTTCTTCCCTGCTAACACAGATGCGGGGTTCGATTTACAAATAGAGGCATGTATTGCAAAGATTAAAAAGTACATCATTGGTAAAGAAAATACACACGATCTTGGCTTTCTGCCATCAACGGCCCTGGCTTATGGTTATTTTACAAATTTTGTAGAACGTACGGTTGAACGGCTTTTAGAAGACCAGGCCGCTGCTAAAACATTTCATCTTGAAAACGGTGTGGCATTTAAAATATCAGTTTTAAAATTTAGCATCCTTCTACCCGATGATCTTAGCAGCGATATGTTTAAAAAAGTAAAGGCTAAACGCTTAAAAGATGGTTGGCAAAAATTGAAGGTAGATCCAAAAGATGTGAGGGATTACGACTTCTCAATTGATATCACCAAAACGGCTCATGGCGAACTGCACCTTGTAGATATCCCTTTTACGTTGAACGCCCTGCATAAGTCGCTCGAACTATATACAAGAAAAGAACATATTGGTAAAGATGAGAAGGAGAACCTGATTGAATACAGGGAAATACGCCATTTTAAGAAAATGCTGGATTATCTTATTAAAACAAGCGCTTTAACCGAAGGCATAGTTGACACTGAAATTGTTCATATCTGATAATACTGTTAACATCAATTTACCTCATCAATCATTTACTAAGTTTGCACCTAAAAAAATTATGCGCTTTAGTAAAATGATGTTCTGTCTATACATGCTCGCTGTATCGTTTTGCAGCAAGGCGCAAACAGCAGATACTATTATTTCAAAATATGTTGCCTTCACCGGTGGCGAACAACTATGGAAAACTATAAATACATTGGTTACGTCGGGCACTTACAATTATGGCGGAATGGGCTTTCCTTATACCGCTTATTCAAAGGCACCCAACTTATATAAATACGTAGTGCCCTTCCAGGGAAAATATTTTGCCCAGGCTTTTGATGGAAAAACTGGGTGGAAGATAGATGCCTTCAAAGGCGAAACTGCCAGCAGTTTATTAAACGGTAAAGAAGCATTGGCCATGATGAATGAGCAGGATGTAGAATTGGAAAACCCTTTGATCAATTACAAGGATAAAGGCCACCAGGCCATATTACAGGGAACAGATACGGTGAATGGCGCAGCATGTTTCAAGATAAAATTTATTACCGCCGGCGCTGATACGTCTACCTGGTTCTTTAGTAAAACTGATTATGCCCTGGTTAAAAAACAAGCGGTTTCAAAAAATGCGGAACTTGATAAAAGCCTGCTTGATATTTTTTATACTGACTATAAAATAGTAAATGGTATTAAAATACCTTTTGTTCAAACACATAAAGCTAGCGGGCAAACTATTTTAACTATAAGTATAGAGAAGGGAGAGGTGAATGTACCAATAGCTGACAAGGAGTTTAAGCCTTAACTTTCCAAACAAACAATTCGATTACTTCAATCAGGAGCGCTTCCACTTAACCCTGCAACCAATGGCTCTGGTAACAGCAACCGTTGGCTTCTTCTTATCAAGCACGGCGTTAATAGCATCTTCTGCATATTTTATTTTTGCAGGATCATCGCCCGGCGTGTCATTATCAATGGCACCTGTATATTCTATAATAAAAGAATTACCTGTCTTGCTTAAAATAAAAATATGGGGTGTGCTTTTTGCGCCATAAGCTGCTGTTATAGCCTGGCCATCATCATATAAATAAGGAAAGGTGAATCCTTTTGCTTTGCTATATGCCTTCATGTCTTCAAAACTGTCGCCACCAAAAGCTTCAGGATCATTTGGGTTGATGGCAATTAAGGGAAAGCCCAGCGTTGTATATTTTTTATTTAAGGCTATAATTCTTTGTTCATAAGCTTTTGAATAGGGACAGGTATTGCAGATGAACGCTATGATAAATCCTTTTGCCGATGGGTAATCACTCAGAGAAACCGCTTTACCATCTATATTTTTTAATTTGATTTGGGGTGCAGTTGTACCCGGCGCAAGCGTTGTGGTTTGCGACTTTGCGCCAAAGCAAAAAGCTATCAGCAGTAAAGCGAGTATTATTTTCATTACTGTATATTTTTATAATATTGTAATAGCTCATCATAAGTAAGCGACTGTTCAACCAGTTTACGTTTGTTGCCTTTTATAAACAAAGTTGCAGGGATAGCGCCAGACCAGGCAGTATCTACCTTAACAATATACTCCTGTTGATTTTTATCTGCGATGATATAAGTTTCCTTTTTAAAATTTAATTTTTTTATAAAGGGTATTAGTTTGCGATTTACTTCTGTAGAAAAATCAACACTCACTAAAAGCACTTTTACTTTCCCGCCGATGTATGCGCTGTCGAACGATAAAAAATTTGGTAACTCTTTCACACACGGTTTACACCAGGTAGCCCAAAAGTTTATAATATAGGTTGTATCCGGTCCATTGTGCGTTCTTTCATTTAACTCGTCAATTGTTATTGGTTGTATGCGCTGCGCCTCCAGGTGAGACGTAATACAAAAAAGGAGTAATATGGTTGTAATTTTCATTGCGAGGTAAAAGTAAATTCAAATTTTGCGAGACCACCGATATTTAAGTTAAATTTTAACAGCCTGTCTTCATAAACTGCTTACATCATTTACTTTTAAACTGTTGCCATTATCATTATTTTAAATTTGTATAAAGAATAATTACATTAAAGCATTTAGACTATTAAAGTACCAAACACTCACTTCTTACAAATCAGCCCATGGCAAAAGCACTTAAACCATCAGACCGGGAGCAGGTAACTGCGCATATAAAAAAACTTGATCCTGCTATACAAAGCATAGTTGAAAGCTTACGCCAAATTATTTTGAGCGTTGATCCATTAATTAGTGAACGCATAAAATGGAATAATCCAAGTTTTTATTATACGGGTGAAATGCAACCCTTTGATCCCAGAGAATATAAAAGAGAAATCATTGTTTTTAATTTATTTAAGAACAGGATAATGCTTGTATTCCCCGGCGGCGCAAAAGTTAATCATACGTCAGCCTTAATGCAAGGCGATTATAAAGATGGAAGAAGGTTTGTTGTATTTGAGGATATGGGCGATGTAACCTCTAAAAAAACAGCGCTGCAAAACATTATAAAAGCGTGGCTGAAATCAGCAGATAAGTAACGCACTTTCAAAACAGCATTTATAACACCACTGCAAACTATAGAAAAATGGATAAAGGCTTTTAACAACGCCGATATAAAAATGCTTGAAGATTTATATGCCCTTGAAGCTATTAATCATCAAATGCCTAACAACCCTGTTGAAGGAAGGAGAGCCATAGGCCGGATGTTTAAAAATGAGTTTAAAGCTGCGCCTGGTATGCATTGCATTGTTGAGCAGATCATTGAAGAAGGAGAGTGGGCTGTGCTGGAATGGCGTGACCTTAAAGGCTTTGCCGGCTGCGGCTTTTTTCACATTATTGACGGGTTTATACATACGCAGCGTGGCTATTGGGACAAGTTTTCTTTTAACAGACTCTATAACACCAGTGAATAAACTATATTTTGCTTATCTATTACACCAAATAAATTAAAACGGGTAACAGTAATTCTATTTTTAAGAAAGATGATGTATTTTAATGGGAAGGTGTATGTGCTATAATTTCTGCTTACACTTTAAACCTAAATTTATCTTCACACTGATGGAGAATTTTTTATTAAGAATATTGGATTGGTCTGAAGTGTGGGCTCTTCTTATACCTATATCTTCCTTATTTTTTCTCCGGCCACAACCGCGTTTTCTTAAGCCTGTTATTGTTTATTTATGGATAGCGTTTCTGCTGTACTTACCGGCTGATATTTATTCTAACAATACCCCATACTTTATGGCACATGGTATAGCCGGTAATAATCCCTTGTATAATTTACATGCGGTAACTCTTTTTACCTGCTTCAGTTACTTTTTTATTTTCTCTAAAAAAAATATCTACACCGTACTTAAGATAATCCTGCCAGTGTGTTTTCTTATTGTAGCCACCATCAACTTCACGTTAGTTAAAGATGAAAAATTTTTCAACCTTGCAAAGCTGAGCGGAAATTTATTAGCCACCTCGGCCTATTTGCTGTTAATCTATTGCGTGCAATATTATCTTTCGGAACTGCTGAATGATGTAGATATAATGTCGAGTGGGCCAACCTTTTGGATTGTAACCGGTTTAAGCATCTATGTTGTTACTAATTTTTTTGTTTTCCTTTTTTACAATCCTATGATAAATAGAGAGGAATACACTGTATTTGCAACAAAAATATGGTACGTTCACAATATCGCTTACATCATTTTTTGCATTTTTATAACTAAAGCATTTTATGAATCTGTTAGAAATCAGCCTGCCAGGTAGAGTGATCATTGGCATTTCCGCCATGGTATTTCTGTTCACCAGCTTCCTTATTGCGTTTATATCTAATCAACGTAAAAAACTTAAATACCATAAGGATCTGCAGGCTATGCATGAAGAGCAGCAAAAGGTGCTTATGCAACAAAATACATTATTGGAAGAAAGGGTAAGCCTGCGGACTACTGAGTTGGTACACCAAAAAGAAAACCTGCAAAAAGCGCTTTTAGAACTTAAATCAAGCCAGTTGCAATTGGTGCAAAAAGAAAAAATGGCATCGCTTGGTGAACTTGCTGCGGGCATTGCGCATGAGATACAAAACCCATTAAATTTTGTAAACAATTTTGCAGAGATCAATGCAGAATTGTTGCATGAAATGAAGGGGCAACTTGCTGCGGAAAAATTATCTGTTATGGGAAAGGAGAGCATTAATTCCATAGTTACAGATGTAACGCACAACCTGGAAAAGATAACCCAGTACGGTAACAAGGCAGATAATATTGTAAAGAGTATGCTGCAGCATTCACGAAATAATAGCGGTGAGAAGCAGTTTATAGATTTAAACGCTTTAGCGGATGAATACCTGAAACTCAGCTATCATGGTTTTCGTGCTAAAGACAAATTATTTAACGTCGGTATTAAAACATCATTCGATGAACATCTTGATAAAATAAATATTATTCCGCAGGATATTGGGCGGGTGCTGATCAACTTATACAACAATGCTTTTTATTCGGTGAATGAGAAAAAGAGACGATTGAAGCTTAATCCATCGCATCTCAATCCTGGTTATGAACCAACCGTGTCAGTAACAACCAAAATGACCGGGGATAAAGCAGAGCTGAAGATCCGGGATAATGGCCTTGGCATATCACCAAAATTTATTGATAAAATTTATCAGCCTTTTTTTACTACCAAGCCAACAGGGCAGGGTACAGGCTTGGGATTATCCTTAAGTTACGATATTATTAAAGCCCACCAGGGCGATTTAAAAGTTGCATCTGCAGAAGGGGAATTTGCTGAATTTACACTTGAACTGGTATATGATCACAACACTAAAATTAGTTAGCATCAATAATTCTATCAACACATATTATGACAATCAATCTACAGCCGTTAATACTTTTAATACTTTGCTCTTTTTTCTGCTGCTCAACTCTTCAGGCGCAAAATAATGGTAAGCTCAGGATCATTATGATCGGCGCACATCCTGACGACTGTGACCAGGATGGAGGAGGCACTGCTATACTTTTTGCACGTCTTGGTTATGCAGTAAAATTTGTTTCTGTAACCAATGGCGATGCCGGCCATCAAACTATGAAAGGCACTGAACTCGCCAAACGCAGGCTGGCAGAGGCTAAGGAAGCAGGTAAACGTTTTGGTGTTGAGTATGATGTGCTGGATAATCATGACGGAGAATTATTGCCTGCTCTCGAGGTAAGGTTGCAAATCATAAAGAAAATAAGAGAGTGGAATGCAGATGTAGTGATTGCCCCACGGCCCAATGATTATCATCCTGACCACCGCTATACCGGCGTACTCGTGCAGGATGCGGCCTACATGGTTGCGGTACCAAACGTTGCACCAGGTACGCCTGCACTTACCAAAAATCCGGTCTTTCTTTATTTCCAGGATGGCTTTAAACGACCTAATCCTTTCAGGCCCGATATTGCCGTTGACATCACTGACGTGTATGCGCAAAAGATGCATGCCATGGATGCACACACTTCTCAAATGTATGAGTGGCTGCCGTGGATAGGCCATTACCTGCAGGATGTGCCAAAGGATGCACAGGGCAGGGAAGAATGGCTTGCCAAAACAAGAGACATTACCATAACGCCGGAGGTAAACGAATCACTGAAAAAATGGTATGGCAATAGAGCCTCACAGGTAAAGCATGCTGAGGCTTTTGAAGTATGCGAATATGGCTCTCAGCCAAATGATGAAGAAAAGAAAAGACTGTTCCCGATGTTGGGCCCGAAATAAGTAGAGGTGTCCTGATATAAAATTACTTTAGTAATGCCTGTAGAAAGGTTTTACAATCATCAATAGATTTGCCGATATAGGAGATATGATTATCGGGTCGCAAAAGAATATAGAAATCAGAAGCTGAGCTAAAAATAGGTTTCGGAATATCTTTAAATGATAAACAAATTATATCTGAAGAAGCCATTTGTAGCTGATCAAAACGGGCTAAATCTGTTCTCCCAAAAAATAATAATTTAAAGGCAGGAGCAGCAATGTGTTCAAAGATAGATCTGCCATCACCTGCAATAAAATAGGGCATGCGATTACCGGAATTTACTTTACCTGTTTTTCCGGGAACAGTGAGCGGACTATGAGGATAAGCAATGCCTGTTTGCGATAACAATGGAAAAATTCTTTTGTTGAAGAGGCTGTTTTTTGATATAAATCTTGCCACCGTTGGAAATATATTTAGACGGATAAAATTCAGGAAGTTGTTTGAACCGGTCATAAAATCAAACATCCTGTCTGTAGTTTCAAGTAGCCGCTTTGCATTAGCTGTCCGTTCTATATTATAACTTTTTAGCAATAGTTCATTTGCATTAAAAGTAATGGTGTAGGCTATTTTCCAGGCAAGGTTATAAGCATCCTGTATGCCGGTGTTCATGCCTTGTCCGCCGGCAGGCGTATGAATATGAGCTGCATCCCCGGCTATAAAACAACGGCCTTTCATAAAGTCATTGGCTTTACGGCTATGTACTTTATAAGTTGAAAACCATTTTACTTCTTTAAAATCTACCGGCGTTACAATTTGTTCCTTTACAAAGTTTCCCATGGCTTCAAAAGTGATATTCCTGTCATCTGTTTCGCCGGGGATGATGCCTATGACGCGGTAATGCCCTGCACCTTCCATCGGGAAAAATAATACAAAGCCTTTGGCGATAAGAAATATAAAAAGCTCGTCTTTGTTTATTACCGGGCTGCTTAATATAACATCAGTAACATAAAATATTTTAGGCACGGTATCGCCTTCAAAAGATAGATCTAACTGATGTCTTACAACACTTCCAGCACCATCACAGCCAACTAAATAGTTTGCATCAATTACCTGTTCCTTTCCATCGGCATCTTTATAAAACACAGTCACGCCATCAGCCTGCTGATCAAAATGTAATAACTCGCATTCCCAATGGATTGTCTTGCCATATTCTGCTAAATGATCAACCAATAATTTTTCTGTTTTGCTTTGC
>JANLXV010000640.1:0-4520 GCA_031365305.1 Chitinophagaceae bacterium | reverse complement strand
GGTCGTTCAAATGATGTAATGACAATCCAAATATTTTCAGTGTTATGTTTTGGTATTCTTTCAGAAATTAGCTTAATAAATGGAGCAGTCATTTCTAATTGCATAGACGTTCCAAAGCCATATAGCGAGTTGATTTTTTGGGAGTCCTTTTCATGGTCTAAAATTATCACCAGTCTTGGCCTTGTACTATTTTTTATGGCGTCGTAAATAATATTAAGAACTTTTACTTCGTAAGTTTTGTCTATCCAAATTGCCAAATCTATAAATTTCGGTGGTAAAGTAACTTCCCTTTTCTTAATAGCTTTGGTGATTTTATACTCTGGGTCTATAGGTGTCATGATTTAAACGGAATGTTATTAAAAGTTGCACACAACAGCACGCTTCGTCTGTAAATTTTTTTGATATGCACTGAATTCGCTCGACCTTATCAAAAAAAAACTTTCAACCTCATTTGTGGCATCTAACATATCATAAAGCCAGATTTTAATTTCAATGTCCATAAATAAGTTGTCTATGTTTTACAACGACCTCTCGAAAATATTTATTTTTTATACCCTTTTCTTTAAGTAAGTCAACAGGCTTTTGTAAGATATCCACTAAAGAAAATTTAAGGTCATAGTAATTGTCCGCATATTGATCTATATCAATTGGCTCAAAATCTACTATCAGGTCAATGTCACTTTCAGCATTGAAATTGTCTGTCAGTACAGAGCCAAATGCAAATAATTTCTTCACATTATAAATGGCACAATGCCTGTTTATGTCATCTATGTGTTCTCTTATTACTTTCATTGAAGCAAATTTAGTTAGATATATGGCAAAAGAAATAGCAGTAAATTTTGAAGTTATTACATTCACTTTTATATGGATGGATTGGCTGTCAGTGATTCTTTTTTATGATAAAAAATATAAGACAGTATCCCAAGCGCAAATGGCAGCAACATAAAAGACATGGAAGGATTATAGCCAAAGGCAGCTGCTTGCGAATACGTGGCACCGATCAGGTCAAAAAATAAACCTGCATACGCCCATTCTTTAATCCGTGGAAAGCCCGGTATAAGTAACGCTATAGCGCCTAAAATTTTTGCCACACCAATAAAAGGTGTAAAATATTTCGGGTAACCCAAACTGTCCATAAATTTTACGGCATCAGGCATTACAAGTACATCAGGAATAGCTGTAAATAACATAAAGCCGGCAAACAAACCCGTAAAAACCCAGTAAAGTATTTTTGTTCTTTTCATAATTGACATTATTTAAAAAATGATTGTTGTGAATTTAGTTCTGGTGATATAAAGATTAAAAATAATAAGAATACATAATTGTTTATATGTGCAGTTGCGACAATTAAAGGGCTGTATACGCCAACCCCGGTCATAACTTTCTTGTATAACATAATCATGTAAGTTGCAGCATACACATAATTAGCAACCGCTATGATCCCTAACTTTCTTTTTGCAACAGGTATGGAAAACAGCGCCCCTACCATTAATAATGGCCGCACAAGAATGGATGAATTTGAAAAGTGCCACCATTATGAATTATGGAGAAAAGATTTTGACCTTGTGCAGGAAATTGGCATAAGCTTTTTGCGTTACGGGCCACCGTTATATAAAACATGGCTGGCACATAACCGCTATGACTGGAGCTTTAGTGATGAAGTGTTCAACAGTTTGCGTGAGCGCAATATTCTGCCAATTGTTGACCTTTGTCATTTTGGAGTACCTGACTGGGTTGGCAATTTTCAAAACCCGGATTTTCCCGGCTTGTTTGCGGGCTACGCTAAGGCTTTTGCCCGGCGTTATCCCTGGATACAATTGTATACACCAGTTAACGAAATGTACATCTGCGCATTATTTTCTGCAAGCTATGGCTGGTGGAACGAGCAATTGAAAGATGATAAAAGTTTTGTGACTGCATTAAAGCATATTGTAAAAGCCAATGTGCTGGCCATGCATGCAATCCTGGCTGTTCGCAACGATGCTATTTTTATCCAAAGCGAATCCTCAGAATATTATCATGCAGAAAACCCGAAAGCCATAAGGCCGGCTGAATTAAAAAACTCTAAAAGGTTCCTTTCGCTTGATCTCAATTATGGACGACGGGTAGATTCTGAGATGTATGAATTTCTTATTGATAATGGCATGACTAAAGAAGAATATCATTTTTTCCTGAACAATAATCTGAAACATTATTGCATCATGGGGAATGATTATTATGTAACCAATGAGCACCGCGTATCAGCTAATGGCCATACTATTGGCTCAGGCGAAATTTTTGGTTATCATGTGATCACCCGGCAATATTACGACCGCTACCAACTCCCGGTAATGCATACTGAAACCAACTATACACAAGGCCCGGCTGGTGATGAAGCCGTAAAGTGGCTTTATAAAGAATGGGCAAACGTATTGCGGGTACGTAATGATGGTGTGCCTGTAATGGGTTTTACCTGGTATTCGTTAACAGACCAGGTAGATTGGGATAGCGCTTTACAGTTTAATAATGGCAATGTAAACCCGGTTGGTTTATATGATATGGACAGAAGGATAAGACCTGTTGGAGAAGCTTATAAAAAACTGATAGAAGACTGGCGGACGGTACTGCCAACGCAAAGTGTTTGCCTGAGATTACCAATTAAAAACCTGCCGGTTAAAACTGATGCCATAGCTAAAGAACCTGATTAAAAGTAAACTCAAAATACAAAGCCTAATATTCATCTATTCATGTTCCTGAAATTATACAAATGATTTTTTCTCAAAGTCCCACCTGAGAGCAGTATGCCGGAACTATCGTCAACACTAAGCTGCAGCGAATCTATTTGCGCATGCCCTATGTCTAACACCGACACGTCTTTCATTGTTGCAGTTACTTTATTAACGTGGAAAGACTCAGAGATTTTAAAATCAGGGGACATCTCAAAAATAATTTGTGAAGAATCCCGGCCTGATATACTAAGTGAGTCAAAGGAAGGGTTCAGGCTCTCCACTTCAAAAGAAGATTTCCCGGACATGTTAACTAAGAGGGTTTTTTGTTTGAGCCTGAACATTTCAAGCCTGGTATCAACACCTGTTACTGCCAGGAGTTCCGGTGAAAAAATGCGAACTAATGTATTCCATTCAAGCCATTTTTTTTCATAGATGTCTTTATAGGTGTTAGGAAATATAATGTAAAGTGTATCCTTGATTATCCGGGCCTTTACTTTGTTAAGGGTGTATCCATCCCAATCTTTAAACACCCTTACAGATGCCGTTTTGCTTTGCTCGAACGCAATATTGGTAATATTGCCGCCTTGTATATTTAAATATTTAAAAGGCTGTTCCAAAATTTTACCATAGGTCCAGTAGATATCCGTTTTATCTGTTTTGTTATACTCTTTTTTTAAAATCATGTTGGAGGCAAATAAGCCGGCAACAAACAAGAGCAGCATAGCCAATAATATTTTTGAAGTAAGTGTCATCATACATTTATTTTGAAAAGTTATCTTTCACAAACTGTTCGTAGTGTGCTTTAATGTCTTTTATATCAATTTTTAAAAGGAATAAATTGCGGAGAAAAACAGGCAATTCATTTTCCATAAACTGTTGCCGCCGAAAGTCTAAAATATTCTGCATAGCATCAGGTTCGGTGAAATAACCCACTCCTCTCCTGTTTACTATAATGGCGTTTTGTTGTAAAATATCATAAGCCCGCTGCACGGTATTAGGGTTTACTTCTATGGCTACAGCAAGCTCTCTTATGCTTAGAATCTTATCACCCAGCTTCCATTTTTTTAAAAGGATCTGTTCACACACAAATTCTGCTATCTGGATATAAATTGCCGGGTGATCTCTAAACTCCATTCATTACAATTTTAAAATTCTTTTTCCCTCAACCTTAAAAAAGCCAGCACACAAAAAACAACAGGCATAACATACTGAAAGAGGATATTTATTGTGTTGAGTATATTACCAGGCAGCTCCAGCCGTCCCCTTTCTTTGCCAACACTTATCCAAACCAAAAAATAGGGGAAAGCATTATCTACATTGTTAAAAAAAAGATGTGCTATTAATAAGTTCAAAAGAAAAAGGCCAAAGCAAAACCCACAGGCAATAAGTGCAACTTTTATAAAAGCCGCTTTATTAAAATATAACGAACCAACGAGCATGGCGCTGCCAAAATTTAAAAACATAAGGAAAGCTTTGCCCGCAATAAAACCATTGAAAGGAAAAACCTGCACAGCATCGTACAGTTCTTTGTAGAAAGGGCCTTTAACATCAAGACTGCTATGATAGATTGAAATAAATATTACATCAACAAGGCGAAAAAATAAAAGAAAGATGCCTACATATACAATGCCTGTAAGCAATACACCGCATAACCATTTTTCCAGTTGTGATGCAGGCAAGGTAAGAAAGGAGGATCCACTTGCATTACTATTAAAATGGCTGTAAACAAAAGATGCCATGAGGCAGCCACCGCCGATAAGGCCTAATAAAAACGATACATTTTGTGCAGCTTCAAAACCGGCAGTAAATTTT
>JANLXV010000638.1:0-7043 GCA_031365305.1 Chitinophagaceae bacterium | reverse complement strand
TGACAAAAATATTTGGCGAATAAAATAAGTAAGGATGGTTACCGGTAATCAGCTCTTTTTCTGGTTTAGTAATATCGCCATTATTGTATGCTTCACCTGCCTGGCCCGTTACATAAATATTGTAGAGCCACTGCTTATTGTAGGCGATCATGGGGCTTTAAAATTTTATTCATTCTCGTTAAAAAAATGATGAGCATAACCGCAGAAGCAATAAAGTATATAAAAGCCAGGTAACCTCCGCCAATATCAAGATCCGCAATATCAAATAAAACTTTTATAACTACATAGCCAAGCGCTATGTAAGCATAAATTGCTATCATTAAAATAAAATAAAAAGAGTGACCCTGTACGGCTTTTTTGTAGACAAAAAATACAAGGATCGCAATAGCCGCAAACCATATTAAAAACCAGCGATCATAGTGAAGCATGCCGGCGATCAGGGCAATAAATAAAACATTAATACCAAAGTTATTATAGGTAAAACTAAAGTGGTGTTTAAATTTTTTTCTTGTTGAGATAATTGCCATGCCACTTAAGAAAATACCCAGGCACAATCCCGTAAAAATGATGGTTGAGCTATTGAAATCGTTTTGCTTTAAAATTGTAGTTGGTGTAACAGCAATGCCGGCCCACGCTGCCAGGTTGGTTATAGCAAGGCTTAAAATGCCAATGTTGTCAAAAAAATATGCAGTAATAAAAAGAATGATCATCGGTATAAAAGTTGCAAGACCATAACGATCACCAAAGGCATCATACTCAAATTGTAAATAGGCTATAAAAGTTAATAGCAGCAGGCAGCCAAGCAATAGTACATAATCAACATAAAGCCTTGGGTTTTCAGCCTTTCCAAATGAAAAGGGAATTCTGGTTTTAAAGCACCAGTAAAAGCAGCCGGCACAAACTATGGCTATTATTAAAAGAATAACCTGGTGCCCAATGGTGTCAATATTTTTATAAACAAGTACACCAATACCTGCTGTTAATAACAGGATGCCGGTGTATAACAGGATCTTTAATTCTGCAAACACAAAAATTAATCTTAATCTGGAAGGATTATGTATATTTTGCAAAGAGGCCTCAGATATCAATCCGGCTTTATGTAATTCACTAAATAACATTTTATCCATAAGCAATACAGGATTTAGTTGAAGCTTTGTTTTGTATTAATTATGGCATAATAATCCAGATCTATATATTTTCCGTTCTTTATTTCACTTTCATGCAATGTGCCTTCATGATAAAAATTAAGGCTTTCCATAACATTCTTGCTCCGCGTATTTAGTGATTCAACAACTGCTTCCAGGCGATGAAGCCCAAATTTTTCAAATGCGTAATCTATGATATAAGGCAATACTTCTTTTATAATGCCATTCCCCCAATTCTTTGTAAGAAGCCAATAGCCAAGTTCAGCTTTCTTATTAACAGCATCAAGATTATTAAAGCCACATGCACCGATAAGCTCACTATTTCCTTTATAATTTATTGCCCACCAAATACCCGTTTTTTCTTTGATGGACTGATTGTACCAGGTCATTTGTTTGCTGGTTTCTTCAAGCGTTTGATAAGTAACACCATAATATTTTATGACATCAGGATGGGACAAGCCTTCAAAAACTTTTGGCTGATCGCTCTCAATAATCTGTCTTAAGATGAAACGTTCTGTAATTAATTCAGGGAACATATTAGTTTGCTTTTCCCGTAAAAGTTATCCTGTTCCCAAACGGATCTATTACCTCCATGCTCAATGAAGTGTCATCATAAAATGGCACCTCTAAACCAGGTTTGTTGTATTTATAATTCCTGGCAATAAGCCTGGAATGAAAATCTTTTATATGCTCAAGATTCTCGATTAGCACTCTTGCGCCGGGAGAGCAGTCGCCTGAATGCTCAGATAAATGAAGTACAAGGTCGCCAAGCGATACCTGCATATATATAGGAGAATTAGTATCAAAGGTATGTTCCCAATCTATCTGAAACCCAAGCCAGTCCACATAAAACTCAACAGCCTTGTTGTAATCAAAAATGCGGAATATGGGTTTTACTGCTATCATTGATGTGGTTGTATTTTCTTAAAGAATATATATTGTTCTCAAACAAATGTATCGTGGTTTGGGGTATAGATTAGCAGTTGTTATTTCATCCATAAATTAATGCCTAACAATATTCAATTGGTTGGTTTGATTTCTACAGGGAAGAGGCCGAAAATTTTAGATCACTTTCTTAAAGATAAGCGTGAGAATCCGTGGGATAGTATTCCTGTCATCATCATCAAAATATTCATTAAGTTTTACCAATTCTAATCCATGTTTTTTCGCAGCACTGATAAAATCTGAGATGTTATGGTTAAAGCATTGCACAACATGAGTGCCTTCTTCGGTTTCAAATCTTGCTTTGCTACCGGCATATTGCTTAAAGGGATGCAATTCTCCGATATAAACAAAACCGCCTTCTTTAATTTTTTTTGAAACTTCTAAAAAAATAAAATCAAGGTCAATAATATGTTCCAACACAAGACTGAAACCAGCAAGATCTAAACGTTCATCGGTAAAATTCCATGGCCTAGTAATATCAGCCTGTATAAATTTTGCATTAGTACTGACAACCTTTGATTTTGCCTTTGCCAGCATCTCCGGGGAAAGATCAATCCCGGTAACCCTTTTATTATTAGAGATAAACCAGTCTGTATTTTTTCCTGTACCACAGCCAACTTCCAAAACAGTTTCAAATGGCAGATCAATTAATTCATTGCGCAGGGCTATCGCTTCAAGATCACGGGTTTTATTGTCATTCATATCATACTGAAATGCCCATGCATTATAAGCTTCCTGCGTATCCATAGATTAATGTAATCAATGATCAATAAGTTCTGTTGCCATCAAAATTCTCTAACTCTTTAGCAACAGCATTTAAAAAAGTAGCACCCAATGCACCATCAATTATCCGGTGATCGTAGCTCAAAGAAATGTACATCATGTGCCGTATGGCAATGCTGTCGCCCTGTTCGGTTTCAATAACAACGGGGCGTTTTTTTATGGCGCCTACGGCCATTATGGCCACCTGCGGCTGGTTAATGATTGGCGTGCCCATGATGCTGCCGAACGTCCCTACATTGGTTAAAGTAAACGTGCCGCCGGCCGTATCATCAGGCCTTAATTTATTACTACGTGCAGCAAGGGCCAGTCCATTAACCTGCTTTGTAAGCCCGACAAGGTTTAACTGGTCTGCATTTTTAATGACGGGCACTATCAAATTGCCTGAAGGCATAGCCGTGGCCATGCCAATATTAATATCTTTTTTGATGATGATCTTTTCGCCATCCACGCTGCTATTCAGCCACGGATATTTTTTTAGAGATTTTACAACTGCCTCAATAAATAATGGTGTGAACGTTATTTTCTCACCTTCTCTTTTTTCAAAATCTTTTTTATGTTTTTCACGCCACAGCACCATGTTGGTAACATCACATTCTGCAAAACTTGTGACATGTGCGCTCGTGTTCTGGCTATCTATCATGTGCTTAGAGATCATCTTGCGCATCCTGTCCATCTCAACGATCTCAACATTGCCTGAAGACATAGTAAAATTAATAGGCGCAGGTTGATGACGCTGCACTTCTGCCACTTCCATCTTGCTTACTTCCTGCGGTTGTGCTTGTTTTGCAACACCGTTACCTGATTTACGTTGTTGTATGTAGGCTAAAATATCTTTCTTGCTTACCCTGCCATCCTGGCCCGTGCCGGGGATGTGTTCAAGTTCGCTCAATGGCAAACCTTCGCTTGTAGCGATGTTTAAAACAAGCGGCGAATAAAATTTATTATTACCGGTTGAAGCCGAAGGTGTCGTAAAGTTGTGCGGTTGATACGGCACAGATTCCATGACTTCCGCTTCTTCATACTCCTCAACATCAACCGGTGACGGGTCGGTGTTTTTTGAAATATTGGGTTGCCCGTCATTAACTTTTATTCTTGCTATAACCGTTCCAACTGGCACAACATCATTCTCTTTAAATAAAACTTCTTCAAGAGTGCCTTCAGTTGTTGAGGGCACTTCGCTATCAACTTTATCAGTGGCAATTTCAAGCACCGTCTCATCTTGTGCTATGTGGTCACCGGGTTTTTTAACCCACTTCAAAATGGTGGCTTCCATAATGCTTTCACCGAGTTTGGGCATTTTAAGATCAACGATGCTCATAATAACAATGCAATTTTTTGAATGCGCCCAAAGGTAATTATTTCCAAAATACTTGAAGATTTAAGGCTGGCCGGTAATAAATTTCCGTAAAAGATTAAGCGCATTAAGCGAAGTAAATTCGATATTCCGGGCCCTGTCGAACCTGAAGTTAAATTGCTTTGTCACCTGTTTATCGGCGCCGCCTGCCGCTATCCAAACTGTTCCCACGGGTTTATCGGCTGAACCGCCATCCGGGCCCATAACGCCGGAAACCGCCATACCATAATCGCTGCCAACAACGCTTAACACGCCTGCAAGCATTTCTTTTACCGTTTGCTCGCTTACTGCGCCAAATTCTTTTAATGTTTGTGGAGAAACTTTTAACACATTTTCCTTTACAGCATTATCATAGCTAATCACACTGCCTTTATAGTAAACTGATGACCCAGGATTGGCGGTGATCAATTGAGCTATATGCCCACCGGTACAGCTTTCCGCCGTAGCCATGGTTTTATTATTTTTTGCAAGAAGATTACCTAAAGCTTTTGCCAGGGGTTCATCGTTTATGGTAACCACATAGTCTTCAATAAGCGTTTGAAGCTCTGAGAAAGATTCATCAATAGCACTGACTGTTGCCGCTTTATCAAACCCGGAACTGCTCAACCTTAATCTCACCATACCTGAAGATGGCAAATAAGCCAGCTTTATATTTTCTGCAAGACTGCTTTCAAAACCTTTTAATTTTTCAGATAAAAAAGATTCGCCAACTCCTGCAGTAAGTAAGGTGCGATGAACGATTACAGGAAAGTCAAATTTAGATATAAGCTTCGGGATTACGGTCGAGGTCATCATGCCTTTCATTTCATGTGGTACCCCCGGCATACTTACGGTGATCCTGCCATTTTTATTAAACCACATGCCCGGCGCAGTGCCCCGTTTATTTTGAATAACCGTGCAAACGTCCGGCACTTCAGCCTGCTTTAAATTAACCGGTATCAAAGGTCTTTTAAAAACCACCTCAAACAAATATTTTACATTGGCAAGCGCTTCTTCATCAACAACTAAAGTGCCGCCAAAATATTTACATAACAATGGTTTGGTGATATCGTCGGCAGTAGGGCCGAGGCCGCCTGTTATTAAAATAATGTCTGCCTTTTCTAGTTCTTCATCCAGGGCGTTCCATATTTCATTCCATTCGTCGGCAACAGCTACACGCCGCCTTACGGCTATGCCGGCTTTATTTAATTCCTGTGCCATCCATGCACTGTTGGTATCCACTACCTGCCCGATCAATAATTCATCACCGATAGTAATTATGGTTGCCTGGGTTGTCTTCTTCATCGTGAAATAAAATTACAGGAAGCATTGAAGGAAAAATTAAAAATTAAAAAGGTAGAAGCAGTGGCCTACACTTAATAAGTTCTTATGTTGTCAGTAAAGCTTCAGCATTTTTCCTTTTTCTTTTTACTTTATAAATACATTTGGTTTGAAAATTAGTTCATGAAAGTAGCGTCCATCTTTGTGCTGATGATGTTTGCATTGCATTTATCATCGCAAAATATTACCCATAAATTAAAGACTGCATTAAAATTGCTTAAAGCTGATAGCCAGCTACAACATGGTGTTATGGGGTTGTACGTTATCAATTCCAAAAGCGGTGAAGTGATTATTGATGAAAATGCGGAAATGGGGATGGCACCGGCAAGTTGCCTCAAAGTAATTACCAGCGCTACAGCTTTTGAATTGCTTGGTCATGATTTTAATTATAAAACAACACTTGGTATTACAAGCGACAAAATAAACGACTCTGTGAATGGTAATGTGATAATAACAGGCTCCGGCGACCCTACTTTTGGAAGCTGGCGGTATAACTCAACAAATGAAGATTCTGCTGTATCGGTTTTCAGCAAGGCTCTATTAAAAGCAGGTATAAACACATTGCATGGCAACATTGTTATTAATGATAAATTATGGGAGGATGAAATTATCCCCGGTGGCTGGCCATGGGATGATATCGGAAATTATTATGGCGCAGGAGCAAGAGCGTTTAACTGGCGGGAGAATCAATACGACATTGTGTTGCAATCCGGAAAACGTGTTGGTGATTCTGTAAAAGTTGTTGAAACAGTTCCTTCACAAATTGAAAATCTACAGCTCGAAGTAAGGGCAACATCGGCCGGAAAGGGTAGTGGAGATAATGCTTATATATTCATTCCTGACGGAGATGGAAAGACTTATATACGTGGTACTATACCTGTAAACGAAAACCGTTTTATTATTTCGGGCTCATTGCCAAATCCGGCACAGCAGTTTACCCAGTCATTTACTACACATCTATCGGTGAATAATAAACCGAATACTCAAAAAAACGGTACAGTTACGGAGCGCATTCTTTACACACACTATTCCCCACCGCTTGATAGCATTATTTTTTATTTTTTAAAAAGAAGCATAAACCTTTATGGTGAAGCCTTATTAAAAACAATGGCTTACCAGCAAACCGGTGTTGGGTCAACAGATTCAGGTGTGAACGTTGTAAAACGATTTTGGAAAGAACATGATATCGAAGAGACAGCGCTGAATATAAAAGACGGCAGCGGCCTTTCGCCGGCAAACAGGGTTACACCAAAAGCCCTTGTTACGGTAATGCAGTTTGCAGCCACAAGGCCGTGGTACAAATCTTTTTATTATGCCTTGCCGGAGATCAATGGTATTAAAATGAAAAGTGGCGCTATAGGTGGCGTAGCCTCATATACAGGTTATTTAAAAAATAAAGATGGTATAGCCTATACTTTTGCCATCATTGTAAATAATTATACTGGCGACGGCACCACCCTCCGTAAAAAAATGTGGACTGTTCTTGATCTTTTAAA
>JANLXV010000630.1:0-3483 GCA_031365305.1 Chitinophagaceae bacterium | reverse complement strand
TTTAAAAGCAAGGTAAGGTGTGTTTTGAATTCTGGCGAATGAATATTTTATAAATTAATATACTGCAATAAATTATCGCAATATAATAAGTAAAATTATTTTTCTAAAGACTGGATCTCCAATTTTAAACCATCCACCACATCGCCTTCCTTCCCTGCTTTGATGTTGAAGTTTATAGCCGGTAAGGCAGTCATATTTAATTTTGTCAATTGCTTTTCATCAACATGAACTGAATAATCTCCGGGTGGCAGACCGAAATATGTAAAGTAGCCATCTGCTTCGCTAAGTACAGTTGCAACAACAACCAATTGGCGGTTATAAATATTTACTATAATCCGGCCAATACCTGTTTCACTACTATTCTTTTTTATATACACCATGCCCGATACTTCACCAACCACAGCAACAGGCACCTGTATCAATTTAAAATGGTTTGGTTCAACAGTTATATTCATTGTTCTTTTGGCTATCTGCCAGGCAACATTATCAAAACTGCCCCTATCAAGCTCCACAAAATAATTGGTATAAGCCTCCAGGCCGCTTATGCTTATACTTGTGTCTTTATTAGTAAACAGCCGTCCGCCATTGATGTGAAGTTTTAACCCGGCAACTTTAGGTTCTCCGTCATCACGCAGGCCATTGCAGTTAAGGTCTAAAAAAGAGAGAATAGTTATGCCGCCTCTGCCGGTATTCGATTGATTGCTAACACGAAGCTTATTGCTATTATCATCGTACAATAAACTACCGCGTACTGATTTAACCGTTGTAGTTACGGCGCTGCTGTTTGTAATTGAAAAAGCAGTTTGAGCAAAAGATAAATTATACCGGATGCCCACATTCATATACGTCAAATCAGTTACTATATTTTTTTCGTAGGATACATTAAGAAAACCACGGTTAAAGAGATTTTTTTCAACCTCACATTTTAACATGCTGAAATTTTTCTGTATATGCTCATATTGAGCCTGTGGTGTAAGCCTTACCCCTTTTGGCAAACGAAATGTCGCAGAAAGATTACTATAGATGAAGGGATGCTTGGGATTAGAATATACAGCAGATGTAGTAAGGTTAGAGCTTATGCCATGGAAGACTCCCGAGATTAAAAATTCTGCCGTAGTATATTTTGCATTTGTAAGTTTTAATTGATTGAAGCTAAATCTTGAAAAGGCTGTAAATTTTTTTGAGGCAAAAGGTATTGATATGATCGCCTTTTTTTCTTCAAGATAATTATTGCTTGATTTTATGCCTGCCCGGATAGCGGTTTGCCCTTTATCATATTTTATATAATTAAATTCAGCCTGCACATTGGAAGGCAGGCGGTAACTGAGAATTGCTTTTGATCTTACGCGGTAGGTATGCTCACCCGTAATTAAAAGGTTTGATCCTAACCGCACTGAGGCATTTAAGAAAGGCATGGTTCTGCCCGAAGTAACGCCTGAATGATACTCAACACCACCACCAATGGTAATATGGTTAACCAGCCCATAATTCATGCTAAGCCGTGAAAATTTATTTTTTTCATCATCATCAATTATACCGGCAGATAAATTATATTCAAATTGGTGACTTGGTAAAAAATTAAAAGGGATGCCTATGTTTTGCTCACTTGTTTTTTCTTCGCCCCAAGGCCCAAAATAACGCAGCTTTACAGCGGAGTTGCCATATACAAGCGGCACGTCAAAAGCAAAAAAACCCGAGGCGTCTGCTTTGGTATAATTCACCAGAACATTATTTACATACAGTTCTACCATCCAGCCGGGTTCGGTAGTATTGGTTAACCTGTAGGTGCCGAACGATCTTCTGTACGTAGTAGGTGTATTGCTGAATTGAACGCCTTTAATTGCGCCATAAACTGATGCCGTTGGCTGCACAAAAATATTACCCAGCGTTACCTGCCGCAATGCAGCATTACTGTTGTTTACAAATTTCCACCGGTAAAATTGCTGGCCCGGCTCAAGAGGCGACTGGGTATTATGATTAATATAAACATTTGCTTCGCCGCCTAAAACAATCCCGCCTGCATTAAGTGTAAACCTTGTATTGGTGGCACCTGTTGTAGCGTCTGTATTTATTATTGACCAATCGGCCATACCCAAATGAAAGAAAGAAAATGATTGTTTAATGGTTGTATCTGCTACCCTTTCGCCTTTAAGCTTTGTAATATTTCGGTGCATTTGTTGTTGCTGTAATTCACGCACAGCAGGTAACTCAATGTTGGAAACAAGGTTTACTGAAAGGCTTCTGAAGTTAAAATTACAGGTGAGGTCAAATATCTTTCCAAAATAGTCTGAGCGCAGGTAAAGGCCGCTGGGCGTGTTTACAAGATCAGCAATGCTCAGGTCAAATACTTTATCAACAAAGGTGATGCGGTTATTGATCTTATCAATTACAAAGCCCGCTTTCGGGTTTATGAAGTAGCCGGTAATTGAATCCTGCGCTGCAGACCAATTATTTTTGATCTTCAAAAAATCAAAGATGTCTTTTACAGGCAACCAGGCTAATTCATTTTTAACGAGCGCCGGAATTTCGGTACTGCCAACCCGCTGAACATTTAAGGTAACGGAGATCTCTTCATAAGTATCTGCCATCTGACCATAGCCAAACTTGTATGCAAAACATATCAGTAAAATACAAAGGCCCCGGCGAAACATGCAGTGCAACGCACACTTGTATTTTTTAAAAATTTGATATATGAAATGAAAGGGCATTAATGGTTTTAGAAGATAGCCGCCTGTTTTTTTAATATATTATTCATGATTAAAAGTGATGTATATAGTACCTGTATAACTCCCCGGTGGCGCCGACCCTGAACCACCGATAGTTAACGTGCCGCCGATATTTATTTGCGTGCCGCCCGGCGGAGATATGGTATTGAGAAATGATGAAGCGGGATAAGGATTGCCTATGTGTAAATTCATTGAGCCGCCATTACTCCCTGTTAATGTAGCATCCGGCCCCTGCAAAATGGATATGATGGCACCCGGCGGCGACTGAATTTCGAAGATGGCTGAATTATAGAGCACCCCTAAATTAAGCGGCACCACATCGCCGGTAGCTGAGCGTGTGCCATCAGCGGCAATGGTTAACGATCCCCCCGAATTGCCATGAGAGAAAGCGCCAAAACTTAAGCCCTGGATGGTATAGGCATACAGGCCGCCGGGGTCGCCTGGCAATGTATCGGTAGGCGTTTGGGCATGTAAAAACAAGGCTGCTGTACCAAACAGCACAGTCATCACATATTTTTTAAGCCCTGTCCTTTTCATTTTTATTCGATAATAATTTTTTGGCTATACTTTTCTTTTTTATTCTGCAACTGCAAATAATATATGCCGCTATTTAATTTTTTATTTAGAGGAATAAAGATGTTTGCCAAACTGCCATCATGCAGTATTGTACCGCTTATCACTTTCAGGCCGTCGCTGCTTATCAAGCGCCAGGTATATTCTCCGGCTGCTACGTCAGTTAATTTTACATATATCTGCT
>JANLXV010000620.1:0-5122 GCA_031365305.1 Chitinophagaceae bacterium | reverse complement strand
TCACTTATCCATTTACGTTCTTCTACCAAATCTCTGTGCATATAACCTATCAATGCCACAGGACCGCCAAAGCCTGCATAGCCGAGTTTAAAGAAATATTGCACTAACTGTTTTAAAGTATAAGCCGGTGCTGTTGTGTTTTTGTCTATAATAAACATAAAAATTGCAGATAGTATTTCTCAATCAAAAATTATAAGTTTTAATTACCTTGTTATTATTGCTCTGTAACTTGCTTTTGCAATGAATTTCTAAAAATATTTTTATGCAAAATATTCCAAAATCAGGTAAGCGTTATCTCTTTGCTTTAGTATGTTGTTTACTATATGCACAAGTTGTATCAGCTCAAAACACTTCTCAGTCAAAGCAATTAGATACTGCAATAATCGAAAAGATTATAGACATTAAAGGAAAGTCAAATAATGGCGAGTACAAAATTACCATTCCTCAAAACGATTTAAGCGTAATGGTAGATAGCTTTAAGATAATACCTGCAATGGGGTTAAGCACGTGGGTAGCTTTTACACCTGCTGCGGATGGCGTTATGTTTATGGGTGATATTGTGATAACCGAAACAGATTTAAAACCTGTTCAACAGGAAATAATTAAACAAGGGCTCACGAGTACTGCCATACATAATCATTTCATCCGCAATCACCCCAACATCATTTATATGCACATGGGTGGAATGGGCAATACTGAAGTGATGGCGCAAAAAGCAAAAGCTGTATTGGATAAAGTAAAAAACGTAAGAGGTGGCGACCCTGCCAAAGGCACAGCTTCTTCAGAAGCAGTTATTAATACCATTGATATAAAAATGCTTGATGATATACTCGGCCATAAAGGTGAGATGACAAAAGGTGTTTACAAATATACCATTGGGCGGCCCGATGTAAAACTTACAGAACATGGCGTTGCAGTATCTGCCTTTTTAGGTTTTAATACATGGGCGGCTTTCCAGGGAACGCCTGATAATACTGCTGTTGCCGGAGATTTTACCATGCTTGAAAATGAAGTTGAACCGGTATTAAAAGCCCTTATTGATAATGGTATTGAAGTAGTGGCTTTGCGTAATCACATGGTGCATGAACAACCCCGTATTTATTTTTTGCATTATTGGGGTACGGGTAATGCAGCACAATTAGCAAAAGGTTTAAGAGCAGCTTTAAATGAAACAGGTAAAAAGCAGGAGATGCATAAAATGAAAATGTAGACTTACATACAGCCCACTAAGCCTATCAAATTATTATAAACTTTTAGCCCGGCGGAAAAGAAATTTAGGCCTAACAAGAGGCATTGAAATTAATTGATGTGCGATCGTACCTCCTTAAGTAAATTTTTCACATCAAATGGTTTTTGTATAAATCCGTCAGCTTTGCATAAAGCAATAGATGCTTCTTCACGGGCATGTGCTGAAAAAAATAAAATAGGAGGAACATCGCTTATTTCTTTAAGCTCTTTACAAATGGTGGTGCCCGATTTGCCTGGTAAGCCAATATCTAATAAAATTAAATTAGGGTCATATTCTTTTACAACTTCCGGCACCGAATAACCTGTGGAATGTATGCGGACAGCATAGCCATCGTCTGTTAATATTATTTTTACCACCTCGGCAATGCCGGGGTCATCATCAACCAGTAAAACTTTTTTCATACACCTGGGTTTAATAAGATATGTGAGATTCCTCTCTAAATTTAAGGCTTATCTCACAAACAATGCGGCTTAAATGTAAAGGCAGTGATTGTTTAAACCATCATGCCTTCTCAAAATTTTCTTTGAACTTTACTAAAAAGGTGGTGCCTGTTCCTAATTCGCTTTCTAACGAAATTGTTCCGCCGAGGGCTCAATTTGATTTTTAATGATATGCAGGCCTACGCCTTTTGCATCTTGATTTTTATTGAAAGTATTATACAAATTATTGCTTTTCTCCAATGAAAGCGCATATAAATCATCAACTTCAAATATGTCCTGAAAGCCTTTTGACCAAATTTGTTCACCGGTTAAAAGGTTAATATCGCAACTCCCTATTTTGATGAGGCCTTCGGTATCGGCGAGCATCAATTTGTATTTATTATTCAGATCATGTAAATTCTTTTGTTCAGAATTGTCAACCATCGAGCCGATCGTTCTTGTTGCTACGCTTTCGTTATCTAAGCGGGCCTTCCCATATATCTCAAACCATCTGTAGTCTTCGTGTTTTGTTTGAATACGGATAGTAACTTTTAGTAGTGCTTTATGCTCTAAATAATTTTGAATCGCATCAAGCATCAGCTGCTTATCGTTAGGATGAATAAGCACATTTATGAACAGGTTGTACGTCAGTTCAACTTCATTATCCGTATAACCTAATAATTCATAAAACTTGATGGAACACCAAACTTCGCCGGATGTTATATTCCAATCCCATATTCCCACATCTAATCCATTAAGAATTAACTGCTATTGCTCAATTGTGTTTTGAGCTTGTTTTTCCTGAGCAGAGGCGGACCTTCCCATCAGAGAAATTGGATGTTTTAAATTCTTAAATCTTTAAAGTAAAGTCAAATCATTACTTTAATAAAGAATAAAATTATTTAAAACATTTTGCAGAACGATATTTAAAAAGGATAAGGCCTGTTAACCCGGATTTAATTTTTAAGCAGGAAGCTTAAACAGAATTTAGCTATCAGCATTTTTTAAAGAAGATCATTTACCTGTTTTTTACTTTTAATCCTTAATTAGTTTTGGGGGCTTTTTAAAAAAAATTTCCGCTATCATACATCTCGCTGAGCCACCACCGTAGGTTTCAATAGTTTTAATATCAGCATATAGTATTTGTGTATGCTTTTTAATTTGCGTTATCTGATTACTGTATAATGAATCAAATGCTTGCTTTGACATCACCAAAAATGTATCATCATTTTCATTTTTTACCTGTAACATGTTACCGGCAAATTTCAACATTTGGTCAATTGAAATTTCTATCACTTCTTTTTTTGTAAGTTCAAAATGCGTTATAAGATTTAATTTTTCTTTTTCATCCTGAATGGTACTTAGGCAAATAACTACAACTGTTCCTCCGATAGCCATTAAAACATTCGTGTGATAAATATCCTGTCCGTTGCCATCAACAGCTTTAAAAGAAACCAATTCATAATGCATTATATCGCACCATTCCTTCAACAAAGCCAGGTCTTTACGAGTACTGATACAGGCATAACAAACCTGGTTTACACGGTAGAGCACCATAGAACCAGTACCTTCTAAAAACCGCCCGTTTTCTTCATATTTTTTAAGATGAATTATTTTCTCAACTTTAAAAGTTTGGTGCAGATTTTCAATAAGTATTGTTGATCGTTCAAACTTGCGGGAAGATGAACTCATGGGATATAAAATCAGTGTGCCATCTGCGTGTGTTGTTATCCAGTTATTCGGAAAAACCGCATCATTTTTTATGGGTTCTTTTGTATCTTCTGCTACCAAAACATTTATTGACTTTTCTCTAAGCAGCTTTACAAAGTTGTCAAATTCCATTACCGCATTCGCTTGTACTTCATCATGGCTTAGCGATGTATCATTTATTTGAAAAGCATTGCTGGCAGCGGTGTCATTATTAAACCCAAAACTTGCCGGCCTTACCATCAGCAAGTTTGACGTAGTTTGTTGCCGTGTCGTTTATAGTCTAAATTAACTGACTTAAACAATTGTATTGTAAAAAAACCTTTTTGTAAAAACGGATATGCTTAAGAAATTTTTGCTTCGTCTATTGCTTTTAAAATATTGTTTAAACCTTTCTCTAATTTTTCTGAAGTATCCCAGCTATAGCCTATGCGCATGTACCTTGCATCTTCTTCAAACCAATGCCCTTTGCCAATGTAAGTAGCATATTTATTTAAGAGAATATCATGAAATTTATTTGTATCTACATCAACACCTTTCTTTATTCTTGGAAAGCAAACACAGCCGCCTTGCGGTTCAATCCATTCTAAAACATTTTGTTTATCCATAAAGGTTTTTAATATGGAAAAGTTTTTTAAAATAGTTTCTTTTACCGGCTCAAAAAATTGCGCTTTCTTTTGCAAATATTGAAAAGCTATTTCTTCATCTACAATTGAATTGGTAATGCAGATTTGTTCTTTGGCTGCTAAAAAGGTTTCCATCAGTTGCTTGTTTTTGCATAGTATCCAGCCAATGCGAATACCAGGAAGCCCATAAGATTTTGACATAGAGGAAACACTAATCACCCTGTCAGACAAGGTTGCAGCCACAGGTAATTTTTTTACAAATGACATGTCTCTATATGTTTCATCCATCAAAAGATAAGTGCCCTTTTTTTCAATAAGACGTACGAGTTCCAATAATTTTTCTTCATTAATTAAAACACCGGTGGGGTTATGCGGATAAGTTAAGCTTACCAGTTTGGTTTTATCCGTAACCAGTTTTTCCAAAGCATTTATATCAAGATTAAATCCATCATCAAAATTTAAATTTAAAAAAGATATATCGGCACCAATTGCTCTCGGCGTTTCAATGTTGGTAGCATAATTTGTTTTCGCCACAACGATGTGGTCATCTTTATTTAACAATGACGTGGCTATAATAAATAAAGCGGTTGCAGCACCTGAAGTCATCAACACATCATCTGCTGAAAAATTAATTTCTTCAGCCAATAATTGCCGCAATTCAACTTTCCCTTTATGATCGCCGTAGAGTAAAAGCAGGTTATTAATGTTGAAGCCGAGGTCGCCAAATTTTTGATCGGTAAATGAACTTTCAGAAAGATTGCAATCAATATTTTCGTAGCCAAAGCCTTCCGGCGCTTCTATTTCAATGGGCATTCTTTTATAAAGCATGGTAATATTTTTAGAATCAATCCGCGACCATTAAGGCGAAGCTTTCAGAAGGCTGAAAATTGATATGTATGTAGTTGGCACTTATAGTTATTAGTTCTTTGTAAAAAAGTAACAACAGACCAAAAAATAAACCGCATAAAGCAAAACCCGCTACGATAGCGGGTTTAAATAAAATACTCTGCGGACCGGACGGGACTCGAACCCGCGACCTCCGCCGTGACAGGGCGGCATTCTAACCAACTGAACTACCGATCCAAAATACAGCGTTAATGATAGCTGCCGTATTAAGGGAG
>JANLXV010000611.1:0-4866 GCA_031365305.1 Chitinophagaceae bacterium | reverse complement strand
GCTGTAGCTGCTGAAGCATACAGAAAAAAAATAATACCTATAATGGATTTAAGGATTGCCATTTCATAGTAATATAAAAAAAATCCTTTAGGTATACAATCCTAAACAATTCAGTAAGTAAGTTCCGGCATAAAAAAAGCGCCTTTTCGGCGCCATCACATTATTTGTTCTTTTCTTTCTTCCTGACTTCTTCTTCGGTTTCTTCCGTTTCAAAACTATCGCCCGTTTTATGCATTAAAGACGATATGGGCCCTTCCATGTGTTCCTGCGGATCAGTAGTATGCAGGGTTTCAGGGTCTGGTTTTACTGCTGCATCTTTATTGGTTTCTTTTTCTTTATTCTTATCTGTTTGTTCGCTGGTCATAATTTGTAATTTATATAATGATGTTTAAATGGTAACAAATCTTCTGCCACTATTGTTTTACTAATACATTGTACGGGTGATTAAATAAATAAGTCGCCGTCATTTCATCTTTATTTACTGGCTTACTCATTTTTTACAATATATGTCAGATTCATTCACAGGATACCTCTTATCAAGGTCTACATTGTTAGCCGATTTTTTAAGGCCCCAATTAAACAGCCGTTCAAAATACGGAAGAATTTTGCTGTTTTTTATTTTCTCTCTAAAATAAATTTCATGCTCTTTTTCTTTCATGCCCATGTTATATAAAATAACATCCCAGTCATGAATATTCATGGCATTAAAAAAATATTTCATCCTGAAGTATTCACAAACATTGCCACTTTCCAGTTTGCCTGCAAAAAAAAATGGCATAAACCAGCCAATTACAAAAGAACTTGCCGCTATCATTTTGCCAATCATTGCAAACCTTGCTTCATACCAGCGGGATACCGGGATGTTATAACAAGTCATGATAGCTAATACTTCACTTCGATGATTCCATTCATCTTCTTCAATTTGTTGAATGGCTATTTTTTCCGCGTGATTTTTTACCGAAGCGGCATGACCCTGGTATGCAAAAGACGCAGCTTTTTCTGCTGAATAGGCTTTTTACAGAAGACGTACAAGTTCAGGATGGTTTAAAGCATTGTGGATAATATTGCGGTTAATGGTTGTTTTAGAAAAAGTATTTTCAAGCATAAGCATTGTAGAAATTCATCTCAAGATAAGACCGCAATAGCAATAATTTTATACTGCAAAAGATAAATTGTCGTACCCTTTTTATAGTGTATCATAAAATCTAAATCGTAAGGGTTACCTTACTATACATTTTATTTGCATATATGAACCGCTTGTATTTTGCTTTTGTATGTTGTGTACTTTTTTTCTACGCCTGTCATTCCAATAAAATAACATCATCCGCCGCCGGAAACAATAAATGGGTCAGCCTCTTTAACGGAAAAGATTTTAATCATTGGATTCCAAAAATTGCAGGCTTTAAACCGGGTGAAAATTTTGGCAATACTTTTCGTGTAGAAAATGGTATACTAAGCACACGATATAATGCTTATGATAGCTTTAAAAATCGTTTTGGCGCTTTGTATTACGACAAGCCCTTTATCAATTACAGGCTGAAAGTAGAATACAGGTTTGTTGGTGAACTAACACCGGGGGCGCCATCCTGGGGCTATAAAGATGGCGGTATTCAATACCATTGCCAATCACCTGAATCGGTTGCTATAGATCAAAACTTCCCGGTGTGCCTGGAGTTTAACCTGCATGGCGGTAATGGCAAAGAGGATAACCCTACAGGTGATATTTGTGCTTCCGGTATGTACGTTGAAATTGATGGCAAAAGAAATACGTCATTCTGTACGCCGCCGGCTATTAAAAAAACCTTTGCAGGTGAAGAATGGGTAACTGCTGAAATAGAGGTTCGTGATGGGAACATCACCCATTATATCAATGGCGAGAAAATACTGGCGTTTGCGAACCCACGATATGATACCACGAATGCGCTTGCAAAAAAAATGGTTATTGCAGGTAATGACATGGTTAAAAGCGGCTACATCTCGCTACAATCCAACAGCCATCCTATGGACTTTCGAAAAATTGAAATCCTGGAATATTAAAAAGAAGATTTCATCAAATAAAGTACCATGGAAATTTATTCTCTGCCATGTTATGAATCTTTTTTGAAATATTTGCAGTTTTAGCCTTTTCAATTAACTGATTTGCCAGAATAGTCATGTCTCCTCTCGAATAATAGCCGAGTTTAATTTCTATGTGTTTCTTTTTGATCGTTTCAAAAATCCAATTTAAACTTGCTGAGTGGCCACCTTCCACAGACCAGGTAACATCAGAAGCTATAACATCCGCCCATAGCAGGGTTCTTTTTCTTAGAAGATCGCTAATTACCATTTTATCATCATCAATATAAATCTGTATTTTTTTTATAGTTATGTACAGTATTAAACAGAAGAGAAACGAAAGAAATAAGAACGCTATTGCGCCTCTATCGTATGAATGTAAAGTCTGACTGAGAGCAATTGGCAAGGCAGACAATAACAAAATTGTCCAGGCCAACCAGGCCCGTGCACGAATAATATAAGAAGCTTGGGGTAACACGTTTTTTATTATATTGGTTAATGTTAGATTTTATAACTCTTAATAAACGAAAACAATCTTAGTGAAAACATAAGCATAATTATTGTGATACCTTAATCCAATAATTTAAAAGCTCTTCACATATTTAATTAAACATTTATGACTGATCTTAAAAATAAAGTAGCCTATATAACAGGAGGCAGTAAAGGCATAGGCTACGGCATTGCCAAAACTTTACTTGATAATGGAATGAGGGTAGCTATTACCAGCCGTAGTTTATCAGCAGCTAAAGATGCCGCAGCTTCGTTGAGTGAAGATGCTTCAAAGATCCTGGCGCTGGAGTCAGGCGTAAGTTCTATGTCATCGGAGATAAAAGCTGTGAAAACTGTAACAGATCATTTCGGCCAGTTAGATGTGCTGGTTGCCAACGCCGGCGTAGGCCATTTTAATAATATTGAAAGCCTTACAGAAGAGGAGTGGAAGAGTACGATTGATACTAATCTTACCGGGGTTTTCAACAGTGTAAAGGCGAGCCTTGATGCTTTAAAGCAATCCAAGGGATATATCATTACCATTGCAAGCCTTGCAGGTACTAATTTTTTTGAAAATGGAGCCGCTTATAACGCCAGTAAGTTTGGTCTTGTTGGCTTTACGCAGGCCATTATGCTTGATCTGCGGAAACATGGTATAAAGGTTACTACAATAATGCCTGGCTCTGTAGCAACCCATTTTAATGATCATATCCCCAATGAAGCCGATGCCTGGAAGATTCAGCCGGAAGACATTGGGCAACTGGTTGCCGATCTTTTAAAAATGCACCCACGTACCTTGCCAAGCAAGGTTGAAATCAGGCCTTCCATGCCTGGAAAATAATTGGCTCCGGATTAGAACTATACAACAATTATCAATATTAATTTTGTGATGGCATATTTTATAATCTAATTGGGTGTTAAGGCTTGACTTAAACATAACCCAAAAAAAAGACCTATTAAATTGTTGCATTTGTAACAACAAAGCATTTACTTTGTAATTCAAAGCACTTTTTATGGATGTTCAAAGTCGGAATTTAGCAGAGCTTCGCCACATTAAAAATATGATGGAGCGAAGTAGCCGTTTTATAAGCCTTAGCGGGTTTAGCGGTATTTCCGCAGGTATCTGTGCACTGATTGGGGCGTGGCTGGCTGTGCAAAGCATTGCCGTTTATGTGCATGAGAAAACTATTACCGCGGACCAGTTGGTGGCAAAACTGGTGCTTATAGCCGGCAGCATTTTTATAGCGGCGCTGATATGTGCTTTCATCTTTACATATATACGCACCAGGAAACAAGGTATACCAATGTGGAGTGCTACAACGTATCGCATGCTGGCAAATCTTTCAATTCCGTTAATTGCAGGTGGCTTCTTTGTGCTGCGGCTGATAGTGCTTAAAGAGTACCAGCTTGTAGCACCTGCCTGTCTTATTTTTTACGGTCTTGCGCTTACCAGCGTGGCAAAATATACCTTGGGTGAAATCAGGTATCTCGGTTATTTTGAGCTATTACTCGGGATTGTAAACCTTTGGATACCCGGGTACAGCATTATTTTTTGGTCAATAGGGTTTGGCGTATTACACATCATTTATGGTTATATCATGTGGTGGAAATATGAGCGGGCTTAAATAAACAAATTATCAGTGGGTAATACTATCGAACATCTTAATAAAACGTTTGACAGCAGGGTAAGGCTGGGCATTATGAGCACACTGATGGTTAATGAAGAGATCAACTTTAATACGCTCAAGGAACTTGTTGGTGTTACAGACGGTAACCTCGCCTCTCACCTGAAGGCTCTTGAGGACATACAATATATCAAAGTAAAAAAGGGTTTCATTGGCCGGAAAACAAATACGAATTATATGATCACCAAAGCAGGGGAGAAGGCTTTCAAAATACATGTGGATGCGCTGGAGAAAATGATCAGGGGCATGAATTAAATTTTTTTATACTTTCACTTTGAAAATCAAAGCACTTTTAAAATGCAAAATTCTTCTTTAATATTGATCCGGCGGTTGCTTCTTTTCTTTATGATCAGTTTGTTTCTTAGCGGAGCTACGGCTATACCTATTGATGTTGAACTTAATGGGTTACTGCACCTTATTTCTCCCGGAAATGCTTTACACACCTGGCTTAATAAAGTATTTGTTGCGTATAGTAATGTAAAGTCTGCAGCGCCTTTTTTATTGTATGGGTATGACTGGCTTGCCTTCGCACATTTCATTCTCGCCATTCTTTTCATTGGGCCATATAAAGACCCTGTCAGAAACATCTGGGTTATTGAATTTGGCCTGATAGCCTGTGTATTGGTCTTACCGCTGG
>JANLXV010000590.1:0-4195 GCA_031365305.1 Chitinophagaceae bacterium | reverse complement strand
TTGATCAGCATAGATATGAATGTTTTGTATTTCTGTTATCAAACGTTGCTTAACAGAATACCATATTATTTAGGTTTTAACGTTGAGACGGAATCAGAAGAAATAAGATCCACGCCAGTAATGCGGCGGGGAAACCATACTGTCATTTCGCTTTTACCCCTGTTGGCCCAGGCATAATATGGTATAGCGGTCACCTGTTTTAAAACCGTTGTAACCGAAGCAGCCTTTTCATCAACCATAACTACAGGTGCCTGTGTTTGAAGCACCATTATACCATTCAAAAGACCAGGCTTGTAGGAGGCAGTAAACATGCTTTTCTCCGGGATGATAATGTTGCCTGCTTTTCCATCGTTGTCAATGCCCTCAGCACAATACATTAACGGACCTCTTTGCAACGCAACTTTTCCGGCATCATCTTTTACATTACTATTAGCAATAACTTTTTGAACGTTCATCGGTAACACCACTTCCACTACATCATTCTTTTTCCATCTACGGTCTAAAACAGCGTAGCCTTTTTCAAGGGTAAAATTTACGGGTTGATGGTTGATGAATACCTCTACTTTGTTGCTATTTATTTCAGCATATTTATAAAGATCAGAAGGCACAGCCTGGTTAGTTGCCCACCCCGGAATGCGAATAAGCAAATTGAAATTGTCTGTGCTTTGCGGTGTAATAGTGAATGTAAGGTTACCCTCCCACGGATAATTATTTTGCTGAATAATTTTTACTGGCTTATCATGTACTGTAATAGTTGTGCTGCTATTGATGAACAGGTTAACAAAAATGTTATTATGGTTTTGTGCGTAAACATAGCCCGGTATGGAAGGCACTAAACGGGCAATGTTTGTAGGGCAACAGGAGCAATCAAACCAGCCTGCTCTTTCTGCTTCCCTGTCAGGATGAGTAAAGCTGTTCCTGATCTGCATGGCATTGGTATAAAAAAAAGTTTTACCATCCAGGCCTACGCCGGATATCAATCCGTTGTATAAAGTTTTCTCCAGCACATCAATGTATTTAGAGTCGCCATGCAGTAAAAACATGCGGTGATTCCAATACACGTTGGCAATGGCTGCACAGGTTTCATTATAGGCCGTTTCATTCGGCAATTCATAATTATCACCAAAGCGTTCACCGCTGCCAACAGCGCCTACGCCGCCTTGTACATACAATTTTTTGCTTACCATGTTTTCCCATATCTTATCTACGGCATGCAATAATTTTTCATCGCCTGTTAGTGCGGCTATGTCTGCCACGGCTGCATATAAATAACCGGCACGCACGGCATGGCCAACGGCTTCATCCTGGTTAGCAATGGGTTTATCATCCTGCCAGTATGCGCCATTTTTCCAGGGGTCTTTGCTGTTTGCATCATAGCCTTTATGATGGCCGCGTTCTTCTATAAAATATTTAGCAGTATTGAGGTATGCCATTTTATTGGTGATGCGATAAAGCTTTACCAGCCCCATTTCAATCACTTCGTGGCCGGGGGCTACATGTTTTTTATCAGCGCCGAAAACAGCGCACACGAGGTCAGCATTTTTCAAGGCAATGTTCAACAGGTTTTTTTTGCCGGTTGCATAATAATGCGCAGCAGCGGCTTCATATAAATGGCCCGCATTATACAATTCATGACTCAGTTCCCTTTCCTTCTCCCATCTTTCTTTACCGGCCCAAACATGGGGGTTCAACGGATCAATGGTTCTTGCAGTATAGAGATAGCCATCGGGTTCCTGCGCTTTAGCAATTTTATCAATCAAAGAATCTATATAAGCTTCTGATTTTTTATTTGGGAAGAGGCTTAGAGAGAAAGATGCGCCTTCAATAGTTTTATAAATATCCGTATCATCAAAGGGATAAATTGTACAGAACTTGCCGGATTTTGCAGCAGCCATTTCAAAATTTTTCACCCTGCCTGTTTTTTCGCAACGCTCAAATGAAGCCGGTATAGTTACATCATTATTAATACCCAGGCGTGGCAGCCAGAAATTGTCGCTCAGCTTTACAGCAGTAAAATTTATAGCCCTGATAGTGTAATCTTTTTTTTGCGCAAACACAACTGCTGCTGCAAATACACACAGCGGCAGCAAAATATTTTTCATATTATTTTTTATTGACCGTAATAAGATTGTGGGCCATGCTTGCGTTCAAAGTGTTTTTTAATTAACGCTGCCTTTAAACGCCGTGCATCTGCATTTATACTTTGTGTTAGAAAAGCCATCTGTGCAATATTTTCAAGCACAGCGCTATTATAAACGGCTTTTGCGGCATTTTTCCCCCAGGTAAAAGGTGCATGATTGCCAACAAGTATCATTTCAACTTCTTCATAGTTCAAGCCTTTTTCATTAAAGCAATTTATGATCTGGAAGCCTGTTTGGTATTCATAATCACCTTGTATCATCTCATCGCTCATTGGCGGTGCACAGGGTATGTCAATGGTGTTGTGATCAGCATGGGTGGTCCCAAAAATCGGTATGTCTCTCTGCGCCTGCGCCCATGCCGTGGCGTAAGTAGAATGCGTATGTACAATGCCACCAATGTTTTCCCAATGTTTATACAGCACAGCATGTGTGAGAGTATCAGATGAAGGGCGTAAAGTTCCTTCAACAACTTTACCATCAAAATCAACGATCACCATTTTACCAGGAGACAATTCAGCGTATGGCACCCCGCTGGGCTTGATGGCGAACACACCAAGGCTTCTATCTGCCGCACTTACATTTCCAAAAGTGAACAACACCAGGCCTGATTTTGGCAATTGCATATTGGCTTCGCAGGCTTCTTCTTTTAATGTTTTATACATGTTTTTTAATGCACAATTAATAATGAACAGTGGATAGTGTTTGGTGGATAATATATATGAACACGTTTATGAAGATTGATTAACTGCGTTATTTTCTTTTGCTGTTTTTACAGAGGTGATTTACGGTTTTAATACTACTTTAAAATTAGTTTTTAAACTCATAAAAAGTTTGTTTCCCAGGTACCCAGTATCTTTTTAAAGACAAAGCCAGTATTCGGTTTCATTTGCTTCTTTTAAAGAAATGTTAGTGTATGAGTAAAATCTATTTTGCTTTGTCCGTGTTCGGCTTCTCTCATCAATGCGCCAATAGTCATTCCGCTTCTTAATATTTGTTTTGATAAAATAAATTCCTTTCCTGTTTGAAGATACTGAGACAGCTTTACAATCCTATTGGCAAAATCATCAACTTTATTCTTAAAAATTATTGAGGTTAATATTCATTTTAGTGAACAAAGAATAGTGATAGCGACTTATTCATACTGCCGCCGGTTCTCAATTTCATTTTTCATTGTTATTTGTTATTTGTTCACTAATGAATCGCCCTAACGTTTGATATTTATAATACCGCTTTGCATAGATTAAGGCTCCGTCTTCATCAGGATAATAGGTTGCGTCAAAACCCTGGCCCATGGCCTGCATAGCCTCTTCCACCCTATTATATATGCCTGCAACTGTTGCTGCAAACATGGCTGCACCGAGAGCGCAGGTTTGCTCTGATTTGTGAATGCGTATCGGCATGTTCAATACATCCGCCATCATTTGCATTATAAATGGTGACTTTTTGGCTACCCCGCCTAAACCAATAAGCCCTTTTACGGGAATGCCCTGTTCTACAAAACGATCAACAATAGCTTTGGCGCCAAAGCAGGTAGCTTCTATTAATGCTCTGAACATTTTTGGTGCATCACTGCCCAAACTAAGGCCGGTAAAAGCACCTTCCAAAAGCTGGTTGGCATCTGGTGAACGGCGGCCATTCAACCAATCAACTGCCAATTCACTTTGTTCATCAACATTAATAAGCGCCGCCTTTTTACTTAATGCAGGTATAATTTTTTCAGATGCTTCATTCACTAACTTTTTTATAGTATCAGCTTCTAATAATTGCGACTGACTTAATACATTCTGAAGCGGCCATGTTAAAATATCTTTTAACCAGGCGTAGGCATCGCCAAAGGCCGATTGCCCTGCCTCCATACCAATCATGCCGGGAATGATAGAGCCGGGCACCTGCCCGCAAATGCCCTTCACCAATGTGTCACCTATTTCCTGCGACGGGGCCACAAGCATATCACAGGTTGAGGTGCCCGGCTCTATCATTCCCGGCATGATTGGTATGGAGGCAGGGCAATCGGCCTTTGGCGATGCCTACGCCTGGTTAAAAGATATTTTAAC
>JANLXV010000583.1:0-4962 GCA_031365305.1 Chitinophagaceae bacterium | reverse complement strand
TCAACACTGCGACTTTTTTTATGCAAAGAGCTTTTCCGCTTTGGCTATGCTTTCCGGTTTACCCACGTCAATAAATTTTCCACCACTATGGTCAAAGGCATATATGCATTCATTTTTAGCAAGATGCAGGTAAACTTGTACCATTGAAAATTTACCTTTAAAAGGTGTTTTCTTAAAAAGTTTCGGCGAGATAATATGTATGCCACTAAAAGCTTTTTCATGATACTTTGTGTCTTCCCTGCTCATTTTTTGCTCATTGGTTTTATCGTTCTTCCAGCCACACAGCAAGCCTTCATCGTTAAATAAAAAATAACGTGTAGTTAGTCGTGATGTAACTGCTAATGTTGCCATGCTTTTCAATTGCTTATGTTGCTTAAGCATAGCTAAAAGATCAAGATCGGTAAGTACATCAACATTCATTAATACAAAAGGGCTGTCATCAAAAAAATACCTGGCCTTCAATAATCCGCCACCGGTTTCCAATACCTCGTCTTCTTCATTTGAAATTGTAACCGATGCACCAAAGCCATTATTATCATTTAAAACATCAATAACCTGTTGCGCAAAGTGGTGAACATTTACAATGATATCTGTAAAGCCAAATGCGGATAGATATTCAATATTTCTTTGCAATAATGTTTTACCATTTACAGCAGCCAAAGCCTTGGGATGCTTTTCAGTAAAGGGTTTAAGCCGTGTACCCAACCCTGCTGCAAGCAGCATAGCTTTCATAATTGTAATTTTTGATCATTCAAATTAAAACCCTTTGGTTTCCTGAATCTTTTGCTCCACATGATTAAGCCTGATCTTTACATTAAACTTATTTCTTAAATGCCTTACGAGTGCATCAGCCGCATACACACTTCTATGGCAACCACCCGTGCAGCCAAAACTAACCACCAGATCACTAAAGCCTCTTTGCAAATAATTCTCAACAGCTATATCAACCACATTAAAAATACCATTCAAAAATTCAGGCATTTTTGTTTGCTGTTCCAAAAAATCAATCACAGGTTTCGTTCTGCCATTTATGGCTTTGTATTCATCAAACCGCCCGGGATTTAATATGCCACGACAATCAAATACAAATCCACCGCCGTTTTCACTGTCATCTTTTGGGTAACCTGAAATCTTGTATGAAAAACTATTTACTGAAACCACGAGAGGCGTATCATCAGTTGCTTTGGCAGTTTCAAATCGTTCTATAATATCGTCCTGCACTATAACATGTAAAAGCCTTTCAAACTCAGGCAGGCCAATACCAATATGTTTATTATTGATGAACCATTTTAAATTTTTTAAGGCAAGCGGAATACTGGTTAAAAAATGTGCCTTTCGTTCAAACAATCCCCTGAAGCCATACGCTCCCATTACCTGTAATAACCTTATGAGCACATAGCCGTTATATTGGCTTATAAACCTGCTGCGGTCTATCGGCTTTAGCAAAATCTCTTCAACACAGTTGATATAATAATCGAGCAATGAATTTTTCCAGTCATCGCTTAGATTGGCTTTGGCCTGCCACAACAATGATGCAACATCGTACTGAAGCGCACCTTTCATTCCACCCTGGTAATCTATAAAAAATACTTCATCATTTTTAACCATGATGTTCCGGCTCTGAAAATCTCTGAACATAAAATATTTATGATCTACCTGCTTAAGATAGGAGCCCATGGCTTCAAAATCATCAACCAGTTTTTCTTTATCGTAGGGGATTTTTAAAGTATCTAAAAAGTAATACTTAAAATAAAACATATCACTGGTAATAGATTGCTTACCAAATTTTTTAGAGGTAATGCACCAGGTATAATCAAATTGCTTATCACCATTTATCTGCAGCCAGGCAAGCGCTTTCAGGCTTTTTTTAAACAGGCTATACGTATAATGAGTAAACCCATGTTGCTCAAGCTTTGATAATAAGGTTTCATCGCCAAGGTCTTCCTGTATGTACAATGTTTGTTTATCATTAACAGCTAAGATTTCCGGAACCGGGCAATTTTTTTTCTTAAAGTGAAAACTAAAATTGAAAAAAGTAAGATTCTCCTTTACATTTTGATTAGACGTGATAATGTAAGATGCATCAGCAGAAGTTAACCTGTAATAAATCCTGTCGCTGCCCGACTGTGGCAGTTTTTGAATGGATTGAACCGGCACGTTACTAACTGCCTTATAAAGCTCAAATATTTCTTTTTCTGCTGTAGTCATAAATGTTAATCAGGTAAAAATAATGATTACACTTTTAGCAAGCTGTAGTATAAGTGAGATGAAAAATTGTGAGTAAAGACAGTATATAAGACGGCCTTTATCCCTTAAATATTTCCTGGGTAGCCGCTTTTAAAAATTTTAAAGTGGGTAATGATGTTATGATTGAGATGTCTGTGGCCAAAGTGGATTCATTGTCAAGAAATTTAAAAATAGCCGAGGCTTTATTTTTTTTAAAGAGTAGAGTAAAAACGTCTTTGCCACTTAATTTTTTTGTTGCAAGCACATTCAAAAAAGTATTGTCATAAAAACTATATTTTTTTGAAGAAGGCACTGGCGTTGGATTCCGTTCATTAATAATATCTGTGATGATATGATCAGATTGCTTTTGAATAAACCGAAAAGTATAACCTGTGGATGGCTTTGTATTGCCACCGGCTGTGCCGATATTGTACATGCCTTTAGAATAAAACGGAAAGGGCTGGTTAGTCATTGGAATAATCCCAAATTCCGTTTCAGCAATGGTGTAATCTTTTATTTTTAGATTTTGCTCAACATATTTTTTGAGTTCATCATCATATTCTTTTTCGTTTAACAAAGCTGGTGAGAACAAAGTATATTCTACAAGTGCCATAGATGAGGATAAAGGCAAAACATATATAAATGTTGAGCCATTATGCTGGCTTACAGAAAAATCCATTAAAGTAGCCCGGTTGGGATTAAAAGCGTTATTTGCCTCCACAAACCATCCCTTAAAATGCTGCAATAAGTGGTGATAAACAGGATTTACATTAGCCGTTAAAACAGAATTAAAAACTATTGCATTTAAAATTTGTAAAGCCTTTCCATCCAGCAAAACTTTATTAGCATCAGCTTTAAATTCTATTTCGCCATAACTAATCGTAATATTTTTTTGAGTTGATATTTTACCAAAGCAATAATTATAAAAATCTATTCCCCTGATCATTTTATAGGTGTAAGGTTTTACATCAAGGTCTATAGATTCATCCCCGGTTTTAAACTCCAGGTCATGCCAGGTTTTGTAAACAAGATTTTCGAAGTAACCCTTTTCCTTTTCCCAAAAACACCAGGTTCGATCGTTGCGGGTTTTGGTTTGCTTATCTATTAATAAAATTTTTTTATTTGCGAACTTCTCTGATTCAATCATACGAATCAACAGGCTAAGGGAAGCGCAACCAGCTCCTAAAAAAATAAAATCAAAAGAGCCGTATGGATCGTTGTCAGCCAATATAAAACCTATAATGTAGAATGAAGATTATGCCCGTTGGGTTGAGGTATACCTGTCAGCAGTTCGCCGTCTTTTATCGGCAAGTATTTTATCCCAATATTTTTTGGCCACCAGCAGCATACCAAAGCTTTCGCCTTCATGTTTATCAAGATGTTTGTGGTGCATTTTGTGTGCCCATCTTATGGCTCTCACGTATGAATTGTCACTTCTTGTGAAAAGTTTAAATCGCTGGTGAATGATGATGTCGTGCACAAGAAAATAAGCAAACCCATACAATGCTATACCAAACCCAATGGCCGCAAGCCAGTATATATTTTTTGTAACGCCAAAAAGAATACATAAAATACTTGGTATGGAAAATATAAGAAAGAAGGCATCATTTTTTTCAAAAAAACCTGGCCCTTTCTGGTGATGATCTTCATGAAGATACCAGAGAAAACCATGCATGATATACTTATGGGTAAGCCAGGTGATACCTTCCATTGTAAAGAAAACAGAAATCAATATCAGTATAAATAAGATGGCCTGCATAATGTACAAATTTACTGATTTGAAGCGAGTGTTTGGTACAATTCAATTTTAGGGAAAGCGATTTTAAACCAGGCTGTATATAACGCCGGGTGCAACTTCAGCTCATTCTTTACAGCCTCAGGGGTAACAAATTTAACGTCCATTACTTCCGCTTTATCTGGTAATATTTCTCCATCATAAACGCCATACAATACATGATCAAACTCGTATTCTGTAAGCCCGTTCGGAAAATCAACTTTGTAAGTAAAATTAAAAATTTTTTTCAGCGGCATGGTAAAGCCAAGTTCTTCCATTAACCTCCGGGAGGCTGCAGTTTCAATGGTTTCTCCGGGATATGGATGACTGCAACAGGCATTTGTCCACAAGCCACCATTGTGATATTTTGACGTGGCCCTTTGCTGCAAAAGCATCTCACCCTGACTGTTATAAATAAAAATACTACACGCCCGGTGAAGCTCACCTTTCTGATGGGCTTCCATTTTTTCCATCGTTCCGATGGCTTCGTCCCTTTCATTTACAAGAACAACTTCTGTCACAAAAAAAATTAAATGATTTAAAATAATTTTAGCTGGTGTTTCAAGCCTGCCCGCATTACAATCATCGCCTTTAAATAATTAGGAATACGTATACGGTTGTGCAAGATTTTTGCAGGCGCTGTTTTCCTTATCTTATTAAAAAGAGAATAATAATATTTGTACGCAACATATACCCCAAACTTAGCTTTAAAAGGTAATTGCGAAATGCCTTCAAACGCATTTTTAAAATCTTTTAAGATATCCTCCTCAATGGTTGTTTTCATCTGGTGTGTAAAATTGCCAAAATCCACACCGGGGAAATATGTTCTATCCATCACTTCAAAATCAGCTTTTACATCACGCAAAAAATTTACCTTTTGAAAGGCGGCTCCCAATGATTGCGCATAAGGTTTTAGTTTATCATATTGTTCAATATCCTTTTCACAAAAAACTGACAAACAC